>SFRS01000077.1 GCA_004562175.1 bacterium
CAAGCTGTAGATATCACCTGTATCGTAATAACCATGGACAGTATTAAAATGCTCGTAGCTAATGAGCTCTGTTTCTTGGTCCGGTAGCAGCCACTCCGCGGTTTGCTCCCGCAGCCATTGGCTGAGTATTTCTTCGGCCACGGCTTTATTAAAGCGACGCGGCAAACGCTCCCGTCGTCCGCTCTCAGGAATAATGTAATAATTATCTGTGGTGTCCGCTCTCAGTCCCGCGCTCAGCGTGGGGCGTGCTACGGCGGCGCCCACGGCATTGGCCACCATGGCGCCCAAGGGAATATCCACAGGCAGCTGCATCACTTCGCCCAAGGCCTTAATGAGGCCGGGCGCGCCGCCGCCCACGCCAATGAGCTGGGCGGGCACGAATTCTGTGCCCTTAATCACATCGTCCACCGTATAGACAGGCTGCTTAGCCCACTCTGTGAGCATCTCATTAATCGTTGCTTGAATGGTAGCGCAAGCGCTAGCGATAATCTTTTGCGCTTCGGCGTAGGGCTCGCCGCCCAAGGCTGCGATAGCAGCCTTGGCGCGAGCTGCGTCACCGAAGCTCACGTAACCAGCGACGATGAGGGCGTCGCTCAAGGTGGCCACGCTGCCGCCCACGGCGGCAGCCGGTCCCTCGCGCTCCGGCCCCACCTGGTAGCTGCCATCCGGCAGCTTGTGGATGCGGCTGTCGCCGCCAATGCCAATGCTGCGCATATGGAAGGAGCGCACCGCTGTGGGATAGCCGTTGATAACCGCGCCCCGTTTGGCCATTAGGGGCAGGCCATGCTCCCAAAAGGCAATATCCGTGGTCGTGCCGCCCACGTCCAAGGAAATGCTATTCACCTGGGGCGCGGCCAAGGCTTCGATGCCCAGCACCGAGGCCGCCGGGCCTGTGAACACTGCCTCCACCGGCTGCTGGATAGCAGCCTCTAAGGGCAGTGTGCCGCCGTCGGCCTTCAAAATGTGCACCGGCGCATTTATCCCGCGCTCCGTTAGCGCGCGGGCAATGCGCTGGCTAAACTTAGCGAACAACGTATAAACCTGCGCCGCAAAATATGCGGAATTGGTGCGGCGCACAAAATTCAGCTCACCTGAAAGCTCGCTGCCCAAAAAGACCTTCTTATAGCCACATTTGGTGAGCTCGTGCTCCGCCTGAAACTCTAGCTGGGGCTCGCGCACAGCAAATTTGCCGCTTACCGCGCACACGCCACTACCCTTTTTATTTAATAAATCACGATGCTTCGTCCAATCAATTTGTGCCGTAATCTTGCCGCGATGGTCCACATAACCAGTCAGATAATAGGGTGTAACCGGAACATGCCCCTTAATATTCATGCCCGGCCCTGTAATCACCGCCAAAAATACCGGGTCCAGCTTGTTTTCAGTCAAAGCATTCGTCACAATCGTACTGGAAATAACCACGCGCTCAATCTTGCCGGCAGCACCTTCAACCTGCGGCAGCACCGCATCCAACGCAGCCAAGAGGCACTGCAGCACATCATCATGAGTCGTAGGCACCTTCGCCTGAGCCAAAACCTGTGCCGCGCCCTTTTGTGCAGCACACTCATTATTCAACAGCACCGCGTCCGTAAACGTACCGCCCACATCTATACCAAGTAGCATTCCTTTCCCTCCTTTACATTCGTCTATAAATCTATATCATACAATCAGAAACACAACTAACATTTTAGTATTCCATAAGGTAGATGTTTTTTCCTGCTATCAGCTAAAGTAAATTCTCCTTTGTATTCAAATTCACATAATGAAATTCGTAATAAGTAATCATTATAGTCGCAAGTAATTTTCTCAAGCGAGTCGCCAAATTGTGCAAGTGCCGCGCACGCAGCAGAATTTGTGCAGGGAGCTGTCCCTTTGGGGTAACGCAAATTTCGTTGGGTACAATTGGCCTCTGCGGGGTACTATTTGTCTCACAGAACAATATACCTTTTCGAACCCTTGAGGGCATTGTACCCAGCCAATCATTTGCTAAAAATCACAGCTCCTATGCTGATTACTCATTACTCAATTTCAATTATTACATCAAAACTTCGCAAGCGAAAAGCGTATACCTGGGAAGTGGCGGAGGCAAGAATGCGACTACAATAGCATCGCGATGAACAATCGAATTGCAATAGCAACGGACAGGCTCGCATGTTCGCGAAGCGCCTCATCACGCTTCAGGATGTTTTTCTCTTGACGGATTAAGCGCTCTATGTGAACATTGCATCAAGCATGCGCAGACCGAAGCACTTCACAGGTATACCTTTGAGCGATAACGTCTTAACCCAATATAACATACAAAAAAGGAGGCAGCTTACGCTGCCTCCTCTATAGCATAGCTCTTATATGTAATTAAAACATGCCACGAATCTTCATAGCCTCAACAAGGCTGGAAAGTGCCACAATATACGCTGCCACACGCATATCTACGCCATATTGCTCTGCCTTTGCATGCACTTCCTTGAACGCCTTGATCATCATCGCCGTTTGTTTCTCGATGACCTCTTCCTCGCTCCAGAAATAACGATACAAATTCTGTACCCATTCAAAATAACTTACCGTTACGCCGCCACCATTGGCCAAAATATCCGGCACCACGAAAACTCCTTTAGCATCCAAAATAGCGTCCGCATCCGGAGTAGTCGGTCCATTAGCACCCTCAGCAATAATCGTAGCCTGTACAGCATCCGCATTTTCCGCCGTAATTTGCAACTCCATAGCGCACGGCGCCAAAACAGTTACCTTCATAGCCAACAGCTCTGCATTCGTAATAGCCTTGCTACCGGGATAACCAACAACACTGCCTGTTTCCTTCACGAATTTATCAACATCATAGCAATCAAAGCCATCAGGATTATAAATGGCACCAAAAACATCACTCAAGGCCACAACCTTCACGCCTGCGTCGCAGAACAGCTTCGCCGTCCAGCTGCCCACGTTGCCAAAGCCCTGTACAGCAGCAGTCGCATCAGAAGGAGCAATTCCCTTCAGCTTCAAAGCCTCCAAAGCAGCTACTACAACACCACGACCAGTAGCAGCAGTACGACCCAAGGAGCCACCTACTGCAATTGCTTTACCAGTGATGAAGCCGGGCTCATATTGGCCTGTCAGCTTGCTGAACTCATCCATCATCCAGCCCATAATTTGCGCATTTGTATTCATATCCGGAGCCGGAATATCGCGCTTTTCACCAATAATCGGCGCAATTTTATCGATAAAGCCACGGGTCAAGGACTCTAGCTCACGCTTAGAAAGCTTGGAGGGATCCACAATAATGCCGCCCTTGCCGCCGCCATAGGGCAGGCCTGCTACGGCACATTTGCAGGTCATCCAAAAGGCCAGAGTTTTGACCTCATCCATGTTCACATTTTGATGATAGCGTACACCGCCCTTAGCCGGGCCAAGAATGGTGCTGTGCTGACTGCGATAGCCGGTGAACACCTTGGTCGTACCATCATCCATTTTTACGGGAATAGAAACCTCTAAAGTTCGCTCCGGTGTAGCAATAATTTGTGCTGCACCAGCGTCCAGCTGCATTGCCTCAATCGCTTTATTCAGAGGAATTTGGGCCATTTCAAAAATATTCATATTCACGCCTCCTTTGCAAGGTATTTTCTCCCTTGTCTTGTATTCATTATAGCGTGTATACAGAATACTTGTAAATAATTTTCAGCTAATTTCACAAAGATTTTGCATTTATAGTATACTCTATATCGACATTTGCTGCCTTTAGTCTAGCATAATAAAAGCAGCCCTAAAAAGAGCTGCTTTTGGACAATGATTTTTATTTGTTTAATGGGAATTCATCATAAACTCTGCCGAAATCAATGCCACCTATAACCTTATTCTTATAAAGCGCCCTGATTCCCATTTCACCCTCCTCCATATGGGGAGAGGTAATGCCATACCGCCTGCTCAGCCATACCTCCACAAAGGCCGCCAAATTATCACAGGCCTTTAAAACAGTACCATCTATGGCATGGAATCCTGCCTCATTATAGCGAGCATTGATCTCTTCAATAGTGGTTTCTATGATTTGACCATCCAGCTTCACCCTGTTGGTGAATTCATTTTGGGTATAATAGAGAATGTCCTCATGCCAGCTATAAGGCAGCAACGGCAAAATCTTTTCCGCCACCAAGCGCTCTTCAATCTTTTTAATCAAATCATCTAGACCAGGCACGCTGCGCTTTACCGGACTTACAATATCACGAGTTAAAACCTCCGGTAAATCGTGGAATAAACCACAGAGAAAATCGCCCACAATGCGCTCATCACAGGCTCCCAGCTTGACAGCACAAAAATAACCCATGATGGCCACCAAGAGCACATGCCCCATAACCGAGGTTTCCGGCACGCGAGGCGATTGAGCCCATCGCCTTTGGAAGCGCAGTTGCCCGATGAGGTCAATGAATTTGCTGCTCTTGCCCTTCAAGGCCAGCTTTTTCACTGCTGCCAAATCATAATGGTCCTCCAGCTCGCTATCGATAATAGCCTTGGTATCCTCACTGCCATAAATGCCCTCGTTGAAATGATAGATAATCTCAAACTCCCATTTCGTTGCCAAATAATGAGCTGCTCGCAGCAGCTTCTTTTCCATGGGGCAATAGCCTGCATCCTCCAAATAACGCTGCATTTTCTGCATGAAGTCCTCTTGAATATCGGGAATGCGCCGCCGCAGTTCCCCATAAACCCAAGTATTTAGCTCCTTGCCATACACTCGCATCATTTCGTGAAAAACAGGGGGCTTGATATCAGTCAGCACGTTACGCTGCAAAAACTCGAAAATACCTCCCTCAATGAGCCTACGCCAATTGATTTTGGCACCGTGGTCATCTTCCTCGTGCCGAGCTAAAACATAAACAATCATCATCTTGTGGGCTTGCTTGTCCAGCTCCGTAAAGCCCATAGGGCGAATATGCTCATTCCAACGTTGAATACGAGCAGCCTCATACAAAAATTCGATAAAGCTTTTGGTGAGCATGCTTTCAACTC
>SFRS01000078.1 GCA_004562175.1 bacterium
ACGGCAGAAGAGGCCTACAGGATAATGGACGAATATTTGAAGCAGCCTAAAAATAAGGAGGCTGCTCAGCTTGCACCCTTCAACAAGTCCTATAGCTTTGTCTGCGACAAGCAAAAGGGCAATGCTGTGGGCTCAGCCATGGTGAATACGTTGCGCAGCGTTTATGGCAGTGATGTGGTCATTGCCGCTGGCTACAGCTTCACCAGCCCCATTATGAAGACGAATTATTCCGATAGGATGCTGCAATACATGATTATGCCCAATAATTTGGAAAGCTTCACTAGCCAAATCAGTGGGGAGAAGCTGCAAAAAATTTTGCGCCTTTATGTGGAGGGCGTGCCCAATGTGGATGTGTATAGTTCGGTAAGTCCGGTAAACTATCATAATCTGCCCATAACCAGCGGCTTAGAATACACTGTGCAGCAGGGCAGCAAGGTGGGAGCCTTCAAGCTGCAGCAGGTTTTTGTAAAGGGTAAGCCCTTGGATGAGCAAAAGCAATATCGAGTAACGGTTTTGGATAAACAAACCTTTTTTAAAGCCTTGGCCGAGGCTGCGGATGTTAAGCAGGGCATGGCCGGCTTTGTCTGTGGCCGGCACATTGTGCGCAAGGACTGGCTGGAGTATTTCAAGGCAGGAAGGAGCCTGCTAGAGCCTACCAGCTATGTGCAGATTACAGAAAACTAAGAATAAAGCAGGCTCAGGCAGCGGCCTGAGCTTGTGAGAAAATAGCTGATATGATGGGATTTTTTTGATGGGAGGAAAATAATGCGAAGAATCATCAGTCTTTTAGTGGCGGTGCTGCTGTTACTCTTGGTGGCGGGCTGTGGCAAGCAGGACAAGAGCAGCGCCACTTCATCTAGTGGCAAGGAAAAGGTCACCATCGCCCTGTGGGGCAACGACCTTTTGGAAAATTACACGGGCTATTTGGTGAAAAAATTTCCGGAGGTGGAATTCCAATTTGTTTTGGCCACCAACTCCACAGATTATTACAAATATCGCAATAAAAATAAGGATTTGCCGGACATTTTGACGGTCCGTCGCTTTTCCATGCGCGATGCGGTGGAGCTGAAGGATTTGCTGTACGATTTGAGCAATACGGAGCTGGCAGGCACCTTCTACGGCACCTATTTGGACAGCTATACCTATAACGACGGCACCATCAACTGGCTGCCCGCCTGCGCCGTAGTGGACAGCCTTATTGCCGACAAAACTCAATTTGAACAAAACGGTATCCCCCTGCCCCAGGACTACGCTTCCTTGGTGGCCGGGGCGCAAGCCTTGGAGGCCAAGGGCATCAAGGGCCTTTCGGCGGACTTTGCTGAGGATTATACCTGCATGGAAATTTTGCAGGGCTTTGGCATTATCCAGCTGAACTCCATGGAGGGCAGGGAATGGCGCCAGCAATATGAAAGCGGCAAGACACACCAGCTCTCCGAAAAGGTGTGGCTGCCTGTGTTCGAGCGCTTCTTCGATTTGAAGGAAAAGATGGGCTGGACTGCTGCGGAAACAACCTATTCCAACTGGTATCCCAAAAAGCAGCTGACCGAGGGCAAGCAGGCCATGTATCGCGGTACCGGCACCGATTTGGAGCTTTTTGTGCGCAAGGGCGCCGAGAACATCATGCTGCCCTATTTGGGCAACAGCCAAAAGGATAATTGGTTCTTGACCTATCCAGCCTTCCAGGTTGCGGCTAGCAAGAAGGGCATGGAAAGCCCCAAGCGCCGCAAGCTGATTTTGGATATTATGGCTGCTATGCTGAATCAGGATGGCCAAAATAACATCAATAGCGGTAACAACATGGTTCCATACAACAAAAATGTGAAGCTGGAGCTCATGCCCAGCTTGGCCAATCTGAAACCCTATATCAAGGAAAACAAAATGTATATCCGACTGGCCTCCAACGAAATGTTCAAGATTTCCCGCATTGTGGTGCACAAGATTTTGCGCGGGGAGCTGAAAACGCCCCAGGCGGCTGTGGATGCCTTCAATGAGGAGCTGAAAAAGGACAATGTGCCGGACCCGATTGTGGCAAGGATTGACAAGGGCTATAGCAACGACTTCACCCCGGAGCATGGCAACCAAGCGGCCTCGGCGGTGATGAACACAGTGCGCAAGCTGGTGGGGGCGGATTTGCTCTTTGTGCAGGCCTGCTACGCCAGTGGCAGCGTTTATGCCGGTGAATATACCCAAAAAGAGCTGAGCTATTTGACCCACAACGATGCGGCTTGGCCCATTGTGGCTCACATGACCGGTGACCAAATCTACGAGCTGGTGGAGCGCACCTTGGCTGCCAAGAGCGGCTATGGCGTGATTTCCAACGACAGCACCCTGTACGTATCCAGTGGCTTTGAAATGGATTTGTCCCGCACCAAGGAGGGTGGCTACAAGCTCAATAAGCTGACCATCAAGGGGGCGGATTTGGACCGCAAGGCCAAGTACTCTATTTTGCTCATGGGCGACCGGGGCTGGAGCAAGGGCTTGGTTATCACGGAAATGGGCATCAAGGATTATACCTATGATGTGGAAAAATGCTACAAGTATTTGTACAGGCATTTAGCAGAAAAGAAGGGCAAGCTAGAGGAGCCCACTGATTATATTAAGCTTAGATAAGCGGTTTGGGAAGCTGTTAGGCAGTGACCGCGGATAAGAGGATGGAAGGCAATGGTAGCAAGTAATCAAACAATGCAAAACAATTTCAAAAGGTATCTTCTGCCAGGGGCCTTGACTTTTGTCTTGGTGCTGCTGTTGAGCTTGGGCGGACTTTATTTGCGGGGCTTTTTCATGGAGCAGGTAGCTCAGGAGCGCTCCTCCCAGCTAAAGGAAATGAGCGGCCAGATTTGCGTCAACTTGGACTATAATCTGGAGACTCACTGGAATCTGGTGACCAGTCTCAAGGGGGAGCTGCGCCGCAAGGAGTTCCACAATGAGGCTGAGGTGCAGCGGGGGATTGCCGATTTGGAGTCCATGTTCCGGGCAGATTTGTATGGCTGTCGCCTGATGCTTTTGGATTCCATGGGCATGGCCTATACCACCGATGGCACCGTGGGTATTTGGGACGATGTGAAGTTTTTGGCCGACGGCACCTTTCGTCACACCTTTGTTTCGGATACCAGCAATGTGAAGGGCACCTTTTTAGCATTTTGCCAAAAGCTGTCCGGCACCATCAGCGAGGGTGAGCATTTGCAGTTCACCCATGTGGTGCTGCTGAAGGAAATTGCCACGATTAAAAAGTATTACACCACCGAATCCTACAGCGGTCATGCCGCTACCTATATTATCAACAAAAATGGTACCTTGGCCTATTATGATGCCAATGCGGAGGATTTTATCGGTGCTCGCAATATGTATAAGGCCTTGGAAAATGGTACCTATTTGGGTGGCAGGAGCTTTGCGGATGTGAAGAGTGCCTTGGAGGAAACTGGTATTGCTACTGCCAATGTTATTTTCAATAACAAGGAGTATTATTACTGCCTGAATACCTTGAAGGATTATAACATGACCGTAATGCTGGTGATTCCGGCGGAGTTTGTGGCGGTGAGCACCATTGCCATGATGGAGTCCTCTTTGAAGGTGTTGGCGGTATTTACGATTATGTTGGTGGCCCTGTACGCCTTGGCATTGATCAGCTTGGTACGGGCACGGCGCAATAGCAAGATGATTAAAATGGAGCAGGAGGCCAACCAGAAGCTGGTGAAGCTGCGCATGGCGGCGGAGGATGCGCTGCATGTGGCAGAGGCAGCCAACAAGGCCAAGACCACCTTTCTGTCCAATATGAGCCACGATATTCGCACGCCTATGAATGCCATTATTGGCTTCACCACGCTGGCCTTGAGCAGCAAGGAGGACGGCGGCTTGGTGCAGGATTATTTGCACAAAATTTTGGCCTCTAGCAACCATTTGCTGAGTCTGATAAATGATATTTTGGATATGAGTCGCATCGAAAGCGGCAAGGTTACCTTGGAGGAGCAGGAGACCAATTTGGAAGCCTTGGTGCAGGAGCTGGTGCATATTATTGGAGAGCAGGCCAAGGCCCAGGGCTTGCGCTTGGAGATTGACTATAGCGGGCTGCGGGACAGGGATGTGTTCTGCGACAAAACACGCCTCAATCAGGTGCTGTTGAATTTGCTGTCCAACGCTGTGAAGTTCACTCCCGCGGGTGGGCAGGTGCGTTTTAGCTTGGGACAGCTGCAGGAGGCGCCTTCCGGCAAGGGGATTTACGAAATTCGGGTCAAGGACAATGGCATTGGCATGACGCAGGAGTTTGCCAAGAGAATTTTTGAACCCTTCGAGCGTGAACGCACCTCCACTGTGAGCAAGATTCAGGGCACGGGTCTAGGGATGGCTATTGCCAAGAATATTGTGGAGATGATGGGAGGCACCATTGAGGTGCACACCCAAAAGGGCGTGGGCACGGAGTTCGTGCTGCGGCTGGAGCTGCGGCTGCAGGCGGAGCCCAAGCCGGTGGAGGCCAAGCAGCAGGAGCTATTGCCCGAGGCAGAGCCCAAGGACTTTGCGGGCAAGCGTTTGCTCTTGGTAGAGGACAACGAGCTGAATCGGGAAATAGCGTGCATGATTTTGTGCAAGTATGGCTTTGATCTAGAAATGGCCGAAAACGGTCAGGAGGCCGTGGACATGGTGGCCGCTGCGGCGCCAGGTTATTATGATTTGGTTTTGATGGATATTCAAATGCCCATTATGGACGGGCATGAGGCCACCAGACGCATTCGCGCTCTGGAAAACAAGGCTTTGGCTCAGGTGCCCATTGTGGCCATGACGGCCAATGCCTTTGACGAGGACCGCAAGGCGGCCCAGGAATGCGGCATGAACGGCTTTGTTTCCAAGCCCATTGTCATGGAGGAGGTTTTGCGGACCTTGCGCAGCTGTTTGCAGACTAAATAATAGAAAATTGGCATAGTTCTATTGGCAGCAGGTACAGCCTGTGGTACAATAGAGCGGGGTCTAGTGACTCCTGG
>SFRS01000079.1 GCA_004562175.1 bacterium
GGATGCCATGGATGATGCCATCGCCAGAACCCATGCCAAGGGTGCTGCTGCCATCATTATGGATCCTTATACAGGAGAGGTTTTGGGCATGGCCTCCCGACCCACCTTTGATCCTAATCAATTTTATAAATACAGCCAAGAGTCCTGGAATAACAAGGCTGTTTCCATGATTTATGAGCCAGGCTCCGTTTTCAAGCCCATCGTGGGTTGTATGGGCCTGACTGAGGGTATCATTTCGCCCAATACTATTTTCAATGATAAAGGCAGTATTCGTATTGCCGACCGCATTATTCATAACTGGGATGGGGAGGGCCTTGGCTATGTGCCCTTTTCCACGATCATTAAATTTTCTATTAATACAGGTATGGTGCAGCTGGGCATGAGTCTTGGGGCTGAAAGGCTCATCGGCTATGCCAAAAAGTTTGGCTTTGGCTCTCCCACGGGTATAGACCTACCCGGTGAGGAGTACGGCATTTTGTATGACCCGAAAATGATGTATGAGCCCGACGTGGCCACCATGGCTATTGGTCAGGGTATTGCAGTGACACCGATTCAGGTGCTACGAGCTATTTGTGCTATTGCCAACGGAGGCGAGCTTTTAAAGCCTTATGTCATTAAAAAGATAGTGGCTCCTGATGGTAGCATTATTAGGGAAGGCCAAAAGCAGGTGGTTCGTAACGTGATTACCCCTGAGGTGGCTGCCCAGATGCGCTCCATGATGGAAAAGGTGGTTAGCGAGGGTGGTGGCAAAACAGCTGCCATCAAGGGCTATCGCATTGCGGGCAAAACAGGTACGGCTGAAAAGCTGGCCGAGGGCGGTGGCTATGCTGCTGGCAAATATATCGCCTCCTTCGTGGGCTTTGTGCCGGCGGATAAGCCCAAGTATGCCATGTTAGTTATGCTGGATACGCCTCAGGGCGCCTTCTATGGCTCCCAGGTCAGCGCGCCCATCTTCCGCGATACGCTGCAGCAAATTTTGGTGGCCAAGGGTATTCAGCCCACAAATCGCGAGGGCTTGCCCTCCTTCGATATGATGAATGAGGCTGCTGCTAAAGCCAAGAGCAAGCCTAAGCAGATGCCCCAGGTTTTGCTTCTGCCCAATGGCAAAATCAAGCTGCCTGACTTCAAGGGCATTGATATGCGCTATACGGCGGAGCTCTTGCAGCAGGGACATTTGAGGCTGAAGCCTTATGGTAGCGGCATTGCCTACCAGCAGCGTCCGGCGCCGGGCACGGAGGTGGCCGAGGGGACCACGGTGGAGGTTTGGTTTAACTAGGCAGCGCCCTGTGTAAGGGCAAGCTGCCTAGCAAGTATACAGAATAATTTTGCCGGATAGCAGGAAATAGCGAGCTTGAGGCAGAAATGTATAGGATATACTTTTGTTGTCTATATGGATTTACTAACTATTTTGAGGAGGTAGCTTATGTTATCCGATATTGAAATTGCTCAACAAGCGCAAATGCAAAAAATCACTGATGTGGCTGCAAAGCTGGGCATCAGCGAGGACGATATTGAATTATACGGTCGCTATAAGGCGAAGCTGTCCATGGACTTAATTCGTCGCATGGAAAGCGAGAAGCCCGGCAAGCTGGTGCTGGTTACTGCCATCACTCCCACCCCCGCCGGTGAAGGCAAGTCCACCACCACTGTTGGCTTGGCGCAAGGCCTGCACAAAATAGGCAAGAAGGTTATTGTAGCTCTGCGCGAGCCCTCCCTGGGCCCCTGCATGGGTATCAAGGGTGGCGCTGCTGGCGGTGGCTACTCCCAAGTAGTACCTATGGAGGATATCAACCTGCACTTTACCGGTGACTTCCACGCTATTACCTCTGCCCACATGCTGCTGAGTGCTATGCTGGACAACCATATCCAACAGGGCAATGCCCTGAATATTGACCCGCGCCGCATTGTCTGGAAGCGCGTTGTGGATATGAACGACCGCGAGCTGCGTAACATCGTGGTAGGCTTGGGCGGCAAGGCTCATGGCGTGCCCCGTCAGGATGGCTTCGATATTACTGTTGCCTCCGAGGTTATGGCTATTTTGTGCTTGGCAAATAGCTTGCACGATTTGAAGGAGCGCTTGAGCAAGATTATCGTAGCTTATGACTACAGTGGTAATCCTGTAACTGCAGGGCAAATCAAGGCCCACGGCGCTATGGCGGCCCTTTTGAAGGATGCTATTAAACCTAATCTGGTACAAACCTTGGAGAATGTGCCTGCCATTATTCATGGTGGTCCCTTCGCTAATATTGCCCATGGCTGTAACAGCGTCATGGCTACCAAAACCTGCATGAAGCTGGCTGATTATACCATTACCGAGGCAGGCTTCGGTGCTGATTTGGGTGCTGAAAAATTCTTTGATATCAAATGTCGTTATGCAGGCTTAAAGCCCGATGCAGTTGTTATTGTGGCAACCGTGCGTGCACTGAAGATGCATGGTGGCGTGCCCAAGACCGAGCTCAAGACTCCCAATGTGGAGGCTGTGAAGGCTGGTTTGTGCAATCTGGAAAAGCACATCGAAAACGTGAAGAAATTTGGCGTGCCTGCTGTGGTAGCTATCAACATTTTTGCCCAGGATACTGCTGAAGAGCTGGAGGCAGTGCGTGAGCACTGCGCTAAGCACGGCGTGAATGTGGCTCTGTCCGATGTTTTTGCTAAAGGTGGCGAGGGCGGCATTGAGCTGGCCAAAGAGGTTGTGGCTCTGGCTGAAAGCGGCAAGGCTGACTTCAAGCCCATCTATGAGCTGGATATTCTCCTGAAGGCGAAGATTGAAACCATAGCTAAGGAGATTTATGGCGCAGACGGCGTGAACTATACCAAAGAGGCTGATAAAGCGCTGAAGGAATTTGAAGCCTTGGGCTACGGCAATCTGCCCGTATGCATGGCTAAAACTCAATATTCCTTCTCCGATGACCAAACTCTGCTCGGTCGTCCCAGCGGCTTTACTATTACTATTAAAAACTGCCGCATTGCTGCCGGTGCCGGCTTTATCGTGGTACTGACCGGTGATATTATGACCATGCCCGGTCTGCCCAAGGTTCCGGCCGCCGAAAAGATTGATGTAAGTGATGAAGGCGTTATCAGTGGCCTGTTCTGATGCCTTGTGCTAATTGGAGAATTGTTTTAAGGTTTTTGAGGTGAATTGCAATGGAAACTATGTTAATGAGGGGTAAGCCTGTTGCTGACGTGTACCGTGAGATGATAACAGAAAAAATCGCTGCGGCAAAGCAGCGAGGTCTTTTGGTGACACTGGCTATTGTGGTAGTGGGGGATGACCCTGCTTCCCATGTGTACAAGGGCAGGCTAGTAAAGTTGATTGAAGGCTTAGGCGGTGCTGCCAAGGTAATCGAATTGCCGGGCACTGCCAGCGAAGAAGAGGTTATCGGCGTAGTGAAAAAGCTGAACCGTAACCGTTATGTGACGGGCATTTTGCCCATGATGCCCATGCCCAAGCACATCAATGGTGATGCTGTGGGGGCAGCTGTTTCTCCCAACAAGGATGTGGACTGCCTGAATCCCCAAAACAGTGGTGATGTCTTCATGGGACGCAGCAAATGGGCTGCCTGCACGCCCAGAGCTTGCATGGCTACCTTGGAGCATTATGGCATTGAGCTGGAAGGCAAAAATGTGGTGGTCATCGGCCGCAGCAACGTGGTGGGCAAGCCCGTGGCGGTGCTGCTGCTGCAAAAGAATGCCACTGTGACTGTGTGCCATTCCCGTACCAAGAATTTGCCGGAGCTGCTGAAAACTGCGGACGTGATTGTAGCCGCAGTGGGTAAGCCTTGCTTTGTGAAGCCCGACATGGTGAAGGAGGGCGTGGTCATTGTGGACGTGGGTATCAACGCCGTGGGCGACAAGCTCGTGGGTGATGTGGACCCGGCTGTGGCTGCAAAGGCTAGCGCCTTTACTCCTGTACCAGGTGGCATCGGCGTAGTGAGCAACATGATGGTTATGGAATGCCTGACCCGTAATTTGTAGAAGGAAGTACTATGAGATATTTTTGGCTGCTTTTGGCTGTGGTGCTGGTCTTGTTGATTTTTGTGAATTCCTCCTTGCCCGCCGCAGCTTCCAGTAAGCTTAGCGGTTTCGCTGCCCAGCTGGTGTTGGAGCTGTCCCGGCTGTTGGACATTGCCATGAAGGGCAATGTGGAGCATACCATTCGCAAGCTGGCTCATTTTTTGGAGTTTGCCTGCTTGGGGCTTTTGTGGTGCAAGGTTTTTGCCAGCTTCCATGTGAGCAACCGCACCTCCAATGGTTATATCCTGCTGTTCTGTCTTTTGGCAGCAGTGGTGGATGAATACATCCAGCTTTCCAGTCCAGGACGAGATGGCAAGGTGATGGATGTACTGTTGGATTTTAGTGGCGCCCTGTGCGCTTGGCTGTGGTATCGCATTGTGCAGTGGTGCGAGTAGTCGCTTTTTAGTTGAAAAATGTTTAGGGCCGTTGCCGAAGGGCAACGGCTCTTTAGCTTTGTACAACTGTGTATACTACATGGAATAAATGCACATTGTAAAATGTATTTGTTAGGGGTAAAATTAGAATATATAATAAAATGTTGCCAAGCTGAGCTTCGGCAAACTATAAGCGCAGGAGAGCTGCTTTTAAAAGTAAATCCAGCTACTACAAAAGCAGATACATAAAGGGGAAAACTACACGAGTGGAGTGATAAATATGGCATTGACAAGATTACGCAAGGAAATTGATGCTGCATTACAGCTGCCGGTATTTGATTTGTCCAGAGAGGAGCTGGTGCAGGAGGCTTTGGATAATCATGAAGGTGTGCTGGCTGCCAATGGTGCTTTGCGTGCTGTCACAGGCAAGCATACAGGGCGTTCTCCCAAGGACAAGTTTTTTGTGGACGATGAGCTTACCCATGGGGAGCTGTGCTGGGACAATAACCAAGCCTGCAGCAAGGAAACCTTTGACCGCTTGTACAAAAAAATGCTGGA
>SFRS01000080.1 GCA_004562175.1 bacterium
TACTAAAAATCGACTTTTGAGCGTCATTTTTCCGGCACCGAGCGAGAGATGTGCCGGAAGTGTAAAAAGTACATATAATAGCTAACCCCTCGACTTAGAAAAATTCGAGGGGTCTGTTTATGTGTAGTTTCTATTATCTAGCTAAAGTATAAAGCTCACGTTCATACTGCTCTAGCACACAGAACTCCTGCAGCAGCTGCCACAAGGCCTAAGCCCACGCTGCAGCCAACATAAGCCAGCACAGCAAGCAGCCTTCCTTCTGCCAAAAGCATCAGTGTCTCGTAGCCGAAGGAAGAAAAGGTGGTAAAGCCTCCCAAAAAGCCCACGCACAAAAACAAGCGCCAAGCAGCAGGCAGCATTTCCCTATCCACAATCAACGTCATCAAGAGACCCATGGCAAAGCAGCCTATGACATTGATGACAAAGGTCCCATAAGGCAGCGCACTGCCGACAGCTTTGCTCACAGCATTGCCCAGCAAAAAACGACTCACTGCTCCCAAGGCCCCGCCCAAAGCAATCATCATTAAATTCATGGAAAATCAAAACCCTTCCTCATAGTTAAACAAACATCAAAGCAAAAACAGCCAATGCTCATAGCAGCGCATCTTACCAAATAGCTCAATCCTCTAACTTACGGATGCACGCAAGTGTTTTATCCCACTCAGGTCTGATATTCTCCAGCTGCGCCGCCACCTGCTCCGCCGTAAAGCTCTCACTACGCAAGAGCTTTACTAATGCTGCCAGCTGGCCTTGCAGCTTAGTGAGGCCAAGACTGCCACACACGCCCTTCAAATTGTGAGCCTTGCGCAGCGCCTCCTGCCAATTTCCCTCAATCACAAAGCCTTGCACCACCGCCAAATCATTAGCCGCCTCCAGCTTACGCAAAAAACGCACATACAGCTCCTCGCTATCCATAAAGCGCTCCTCCAGCGCCTCGGCAATATCAATGTCAATGTACTGCGACAAATCTTTTAAATGCATAGCATCCTCCTTGTAATAACAGAACAACGACGTGTACGACCGTAAAGTCAGAAACGGAATCTTCCAAGCTCTGAAGGCTTACCTTTTCGCTTGTATCTATATTCCTATCTATGGATATACTCGCTCATCATCTTCGCCAGCAGCTTCATCTTCACCGGCTTCACCATATAATCATTCATGCCTGCCCGCATGGCCGCCTCCACATCCTCACTAGAGCTGTTGCCCGTCAAGGCTAAAATGGGCACAGTGCTCGCATCCTGTCTGGGCAGGAGGCGAATCTGTCGCGCTGCCTCACAGCCATCTAGCTCCGGCATCTGTACATCCAAGAGCACCATTTGCAAGCTGCCCTCAGGAGTGGCCGCGAACTGCTCCACTGCCTCGCGACCATTGCTCGCTGCCAAAACCTCCAGCCCATTCATGGTCAAAAGCTCCGTGATAATCTCCATGCTAATATCATTGTCATCAGCCACCAAAACCTTGCAGCCGGCAAAATCCTTCAGCTTGGGGGCATCCTTTATCTGGGGCTTGGGCTGCTCCGGCGCCAACAAAAAGGGCAGGGAAATGATGACGCAGGTACCTTCGTCCACCTTACTAGAAATATGAATCGTACCATCAAGGCGCTCTACTAGGTTTTTCACAATGGTCATGCCAAGGCCCGTACCAGTAACCTTGGGCACACCAAAGCGACTATCCCGTTCAAAGGGCGTATAAATCTTCTCCAAAAATTTTTCCGTCATGCCACAGCCCGTGTCCTGCACCACGAAGCTGAAGCAAGCACGGTTATTTTGGTCCTTCTCCCGCCGTACCATAAAGGAGATTTTGCCACCGGCAGGAGTGTACTTCAAAGCATTGGACAGCACATTATTCAGAATCTGGTGCAAGCCCTGTAAATCACCGCTTACATTAACGGGTGCAAGCTGTGCATCAATGCTGAAGTATTTTTGCTCCAGCTCCGCCTGGGCGCTGAACATTTCCCCGATCTCCCGCACTGCAGCCGTCATGTCAAAGGTTTCCTGCAAATGCTCCACCTTGCCATTGTCCAAACGAGCCATTTCCAAAATATCGTTGATTAAGGTCAAAAGCTGCTTGCCGCTGGACTTGATTTTTTGTACATAATCACTGACCAGGGCTTTGTCATCCTTGTGCAGCTCGGCCAGCTCTGCCATACCGATAATACCATTCAAGGGAGCGCGCATATCGTGTGACATAGCAGAAAAGAACATATTGCGAGATTTGGTATTTTCCCGTGCCACCTTCAAGGCGCGTTCCGTGAGTTGCATGTGCTCCAGCTCCTTGAGCTTTTCGGCATCCACCTCGCGGAAGAAAAAGATGGCCTCATCGGAGCCCAAAAGCTCATCCCAAACTAAGCGCACATTGACCCATTTGTACTCCTTGCCAAAGCGTTGGCGAAATTCGCCGCCAAAGTCATAAATTTGGCGCTTCACCAAACCCTTGATATTGTCCAAGGAAAAGGTTTCTGCAAACTCTGTAGCTGCCTCCGGCTCCACCAAGGGTACCAGCTGACTCACCAGCTCGCTATAGGAGCCCTCGGCCTCCGGTTCAATGCCCATATTTTCCGCCTTAACCATGGTATAGCGTCCGCTGCGCAGGTTGACCCTGAACACAGCCAAAAAGGACTTGCTCATTACCTGTACCACATCGTTGATATTCTGGACCTGCTTATTCAGCATGTGCTCACGTGTACCCAACATGACAACCATCAAGGCAAAGAAGGCTAAGGTCAAAATAAACCACTGCAGCAGGTTTTGGTAATCACCTAACAGAAAATCATAGGGAATAGTAACTACGCTGATCCAGCCCTTGTCGGACACTGTGTAATAAACGCCGCGCTTATTGCCCTCTAGGTCGATAATATAATCATCATTGCCCTGACGCAGCTCGCTAAAAATCTGGTCCACGTAGGGCTGCTGCTGCTCAATGCTCAATTTTCTCTCACTAATGGCAAACATAATATTGCCATTGGGATCGCACAAATAGTAATAGCTCTGGCGAGGCAGACGATTATCAGCCAAAAGCGCATTCAGCTGCTCAGGATACAGGTTCATAGCCAGCACATCATCACCATGACCTAGGCGCACCGCCATGGTCAGCACATACTCCTGCTTGGGCTCCACCTGGTACAGATTGGTATAAGCCACATCTCCCTTGCGAGCCAGCGCTGCATGATACCATTTTACCTTATTCAGGCCATGTACACCCCTATCAGGACGACTGCAAATAAGCCTGCCATCAATTACAGCACACATATCAAAGCGTCCCACTTCGGAGTTGTTTTCCATGTATTCCGTAAAGCGACTCAAGGCCTGCTCGATTTCCTCATCGGACCAATTGGTTTTCAAACGCAGCATGGAGCCCATGCTCTGGGCCACGCTTCGCAGCAGCATCTCCTGGGATTTGATGCGTGCTGTTTCACGAGTAGCAAAACGAGCAGCAATCTCCTGCCCCATGATGTGGGAGTTTTCCAAGATCTTTTCCCGCATAACATGTAGACTCCCCATAGCGACCAACAGGAAAAAAATAAAAATAGCCACACTGAAAAGAGAAATTTTAAACTTTTTATTCAACAGCTTGATGCCCATACTGCACCTCTCTTGAAGCCTCTAACAACGGATAATTTGTATTTCCTAAAAACTACTACTTGCTTTTGCTACAAGATATAGTATTGCATGTTAATTATACTCTATTACTCCAATCCTTTACAAGTAAAAAATAAGGCCATCACCCCGGTGACAGCCTTAAAAACTTTTTTAATTATTCTAGAGGCTTGAGTTACCTAGAACCCTTACGCCTTGGGGCCTGCGCTCAAGATATCCTCTGTAATGAGTCCGTGGAATTTAGCTACATTCTTGCCAAATAGCTCCGCTAGCTTGCGCAGCTGTGCGTCATAAGCAGCTTTATCCGCCCAAGTGTTGCGAGGATTGAGAATCTCCGCTGGCACACCCTCACAAGCCTTGGGAATCGCCAAGCAAAACACAGGGAAGGTCTCCCATTCTGCCTTGTCTAATTCTCCATCCAGCACAGCGTTCACCAACCGACGAGTGTGCTTCAAGTTGATGCGATGACCTTGACCATAGGGACCTGCACTCCAGCCGGTATTTACCAAATAAACGGAGGTACCATATTGGTTGATGCGCTCACCCAGCATCTTCGCATAGGTCAAGGGCGGCAACGGCAGGAAGGGCTCGCCAAAGCCAATGGAGAAGGTAGCTTGGGGCTCCACAATGCCATCCTCAGTGCCGGCAACCTTACTGGTATAGCCGGACAAATAGTGGTACATGGCCTGCTCCGTGGTCAGCTTGGCCACCGGTGGCAGCACACCGAAGGCATCCGCCGTTAGGAAAATTATGGTCTTAGGATGACCTGCCACACTGGGCAGCAGCGCGTTATCAATATAATGCAGGGGATAAGCTGCACGTGTATTTTCCGTCAGCATAATATCATCATAATCAGGAACACCGTCCTGGTCAAGGATAACGTTTTCCAGCACAGTATTTTCGCGAATAGCATGGAAAATTTGGGGCTCTGTGTATTCACTCAAATGGATGCATTTGGCGTAGCAGCCACCCTCAATATTGAAAATACCATCCTTGCTCCAGCCATGCTCGTCGTCACCCACCAAGGCACGAGTGCCATCAGCGGATAAAGTGGTCTTGCCCGTGCCGCTGAGGCCGAAGAACAGAGCAGAATCACCTTTGGGACCCACATTAGCCGAGCAATGCATGGAAAAAACGTCATGGCGCGGCAAGAGATAATTCATGACCGTGAAAATGCCCTTTTTCATTTCGCCGGCATATTTTCCACCGCCAATGAGCACCACTTTTTCCGTCAAATTCAAAATGACAAACATTTCCGAATGCACACCATCAGCTTCAGGGTCTGCATAAACATTGGGCATGCACATCACGGTAAAGCCCTCGGCGTCAGCAGG
>SFRS01000081.1 GCA_004562175.1 bacterium
CAGTTTTCACAAGCATTTCATACCATGATTGACTTAAAGTGTACGTTACATGTTATAATAAGTAAGATAAAGGACACTAATACAAATTTTAGGAGGTATCCCAGCATGCATATGGCCGATGCTCTCGTCAATCCCCCTGTAGCAATTACCATGTACGCTGCCAGCACTCTGGTCGCTGTCTATTCTATAAAAAAAGTACGTGAGGAAAATAATCCGCGCAAAATTCCCTTAATGGGCATTATGGGTGCCTTTGTTTTCGCTGCCCAAATGCTCAATTTTACCATCCCCGGCACCGGCTCCAGCGGTCATTTATGCGGCAGCATGCTGTTAGCAGCTCTACTCGGACCCCAAGCTGCCTTTCTCACTATGATCGGTATTCTCACCATTCAGTGCCTACTTTTTGCAGACGGCGGGCTCTTGGCCTTGGGCTGCAATATTTGGAATATGGCCTTTTACGGCTGCTTTGTAGGTGGCTTGCTCATTTGGCAGCCCCTTATGCAAAGTGGCCTTAGCAAGGGAAAAATTATATTGGCATCCATCTTGGGCTCTATTCTTACGCTGCAATTAGGCTCTTTCAGCGTTGTTTTAGAAACCACTGCTTCTGGCATTACGGAGCTGCCCTTTAGTGCCTTTGCCGTGACCATGCAAGGCATCCACCTTGCCATCGGCGCTGTGGAGGGTGCTATTATCGCCTCAGTACTGCTCTTTATTTATCAAGCGCGTCCAGAGCTTTTGCTTGGCAATAAAAAGGCCAATAATGGTCGCTATAGCTTTGCTCAAACCATGGCTGTGCTGCTTGGAGCAACGGTTGTAGCTGCTGGTGGACTATCCCTAGCCGCTTCTGAAAATCCTGACGGCCTAGAATGGTCCTTAGAAAAAATCGCTGGTACAGCAGAGCTTGAGGGTAGCGGCCTGTGGCATGGTCTCGCCGCCAAGCTGCAGGAAGCAACTGCCATATTGCCGGACTACAGCTTCCATGGCTCCGAATCAGATTGGGGCACGGTGTTCTCCGGCCTTGTGGGCAGTGCCTTGGTAATTTTATTATGTTTAGCTTGCTGCTACATCTTTAAGCTTTTTAAGCATAATCAAGCATGAATAAAATCAATCGCGCTTTAAGTGAAATCAATGAATTAAATACTCTAGCCCAGCAGCAAAGTCCCCTGCACCAATTGCATCCCCTCGCTAAGCTGCTGACGACCATCTGTTATATTGCGCTTTTAATGTCCTTTGGAAAGTATCAGCTTTTAGCCTTAACTTGCATGGGTGTTTATCCTTTTTGGGGCTTTCATGCTAGCAAGCTATCTTGGCAAAAATGTCTCTGGCGCTTGCGCCTACTCTTACCTTTTATCTGCTTGGTAGGCTTGGCTAATCCTTTTTTTGATAAGCACAGCTTTATGATAGGTAGCTGGCAAATTAACGCAGGCTATGTATCCTTTTTGACCTTGATGCTCAAAGGACTGTGGGCTTTGTTGGCTTCGTATCTACTTATTGCTACGACAACAATTGAGCAGCTCTGCTACGCCTTGCGTCTGCTGCACGTGCCCAAGCTTTTAGTGACACAATTTTTGCTCACATATCGCTATCTTACATTGCTTTTAGAGCAAGCCGATACCATGGCGCAGGCCTACGCTCTGCGGGCACCCAAGCAAAAGGGCGTGCACTTTAAGGTATGGGGGTCTCTAGCAGGACAGCTCCTGCTGCGTAGCATCGATAGAGCCAATAATCTTTACGCAAGCATGCTGCTCAGGGGCTATCAGGGCGAATATTATTATGGCGGGCCTGTAATGCCTTGGGGCAAGCGGGATTGGCGCTATTTATTAGTGGCCTTAGCGGTGCTCATAATGCTACGTCTGTTACCTTGGAGCCTTGCTTTTACCAAGCTAATGGGAGGACAATTCCTATGAGTCATATTCATATAGATATCCAAAATTTAAGCTTTGCCTACGATAAGGAGCAGCCTGTTTTGCAGCATGTGAGTTTGCATGCTGGCGAGCACGAGTCCATTGGCATTATCGGTGCCAACGGCGTGGGCAAATCCACTTTGCTCAAGCTACTGGTGGGCTTGGAGCTGGACTTTGCAGGACATATCCGTGTGGAAGAAATCCCGGTGGAGGCCAAAACATTGCCCCTTCTGCGAGAAAAAATTGGCTATGTCTTTCAAGACAGCGACAGCCAGCTCTTTATGTCCACGGCCTACGAGGATATTGCCTTTGCGCCACGTAATTACGGCCTGCCGGAGGCGGAGGTAGAGCGACGTGTGACCTATGCCCTCAAGCAGGTTGGTATACCTCATTTGCGCAACAAGCAAATTTTCAAAATGTCCGGCGGCGAAAAAAAGCTAGTTTCCCTGGCCACCATCCTGTCCATGACACCGGATATTATCCTTTTAGACGAGCCCTCCATTGCTCTGGACCCTCGCAACCGCCGCCAGCTCATCAATTTGCTCAACAGCTTTGAGCATTTAAAAATCATCGCTACCCACGATTTGGATTTGGTGCTGGATACCTGCCAGCGCACCATCATCCTGGCCGATGGCCGCATTGTGGCCGATGCTCCTACAGAGGTGGTTTTAACCAACAAAAAACTGCTTGAGGACAATGGCTTGGAGCTGCCCCTGGCACTGAGTAGAAAAATTTAAGCGAACATTCTTTTTGGTAGATTTTTAGGTAGGATAAAAATATACTATACTTGTGCGCTTGTAATAAACAAACTTGCGAAAAAAATTCCCACATCCCCTACCCTTTGCGAGTAGTGATGTGGGATTTTTTTCGCTACTATTTACGCTAAGATAAGCTTTTACTAAGCCTTTACTTTAAGCCGTTCACAATGCGTTCCATAGCCTCGATGGTGTTCTCGCGGCTACCGAAGGCGGTCAGGCGGAAATAGCCCTCGCCCTTGGCACCAAAGCCAGCACCGGGAGTGCCCACGATTTGCAGCTTCTCCAGAAGGAAGTCAAAGAATTCCCAGCTGGTCATGCCATTGGGGCATTGAAGCCAAATATAGGGAGAATGCACACCACCATAATATTTGATACCGGTTTTATCAAAGCCCTCCATCATAATGCGGGCATTTTCTTGATAATAAGCGATATTCTCGCGGCATTCCTTCACGCCTTGGGGACTGTACGCAGCCTCTGCACCACGTTGTACGATGTAGGGCACGCCGTTGAATTTAGTGGTTTGACGACGCAGCCACATCTTGTTCAGTTCCAGCTCACGACCATCAGTGGTCTTGCGTACCAATGCCTTGGGCACAACAGTATAGCCGCAGCGGGTACCGGTGAAGCCACAGGTCTTGGACATGGAGCACAGCTCAATAGCGCATTTTTTAGCATCCTCAACTACAAAAATGCTGCGCGGAATAGCAGGATCAGCTACGAAAGCTTCATAAGCAGCATCATAGAGGATAACTGCATCATTCTTCAGTGCATAAGCAACCCATTTTTCCAGCTGCTCCTTGGTGTAAGCAGCGCCGGTGGGGTTATTAGGAGAGCACAGATAAATAACATCTGCCTTCACATTATCATCGGGCATGGGCAGGAAGTCATTCTCCGGACCACCAGCCATGAAGATAATCTTGCGACCACACATAATATTGGTGTCCAAATATACGGGGTAAACCGGATCCGGCACCAAAATCGTATTAGCGTTGCTAAAAATATCCGTGATATTGCCGCAATCACTCTTAGCACCGTCGCTGATGAAGATTTCATCGCTATCCAATTGGACGCCAAAGGTTGCATAATACTTAACCAGAGTTTCATGCAGGAACTCGTAGCCCTGCTCCGGACCATAGCCACGGAAGGTCTCCTGTACGCCCATTTCGGCCACAGCCTTGGTCATCGCTTCTACAACAGAAGGAGCCAACGGACGGGTCACATCGCCAATGCCCAAGCGGATAATCTTTTTGTCTGGATGAGCAGCTGCATAAGCACTCACCTTGTGAGCAATGTCAGCGAAAAGATAGGATTCCTTGAGATTACAGTAGTTTTCATTTACAAAAGCCATTTAATACACAAACCCCCATTTGAAAATAAAATATAATATATTTAATAATAACCTATTAATAGGTTTTATTTAACAATTCCTTCAGGAACATCAACTGTTCCTACAAAGGCCTCCACAGCAGGACCCTCCAAATATACATGGTCATCCTTAGCATGGGTAACCTCGAGGGTACCACCCTTAGCAATAACAGTCAAGGGCTCGCCCTTTTTGCCAGCGCGACCCAGCATGATGCAGGCTACAGCCACCGCACTAGCGCCGGTGCCACAAGCCCAGGTCTCACCACTGCCGCGCTCCCACACGCGGAACTTAACAGTGTTTTTATCAATAACCTGTACAAACTCAGTATTCACGCCCTCGGGGAACAGCTTATGATGCTCAAACAAGGGTCCCAGCTCCTCCAAATTCAGAGCGTCCACATCATCCACAAAGGTCACAAAATGCGGATTACCCATGGAAATAGCGGTGCCATTGAACACAACCTTTTCCTTGGTTACATCCTCATGCATATCATCCAATACCAAGCCCTGATCCACAAAAATATAGTGGTCACAATTCATCGGAATTTCCGTAGCCTTAAAAACGGGCTTACCCATATCTACCTTAGCAGACACAACCTTTCCCTCCTCCACTTGCATTTCCACAGTTTTGATACCGGACAGGGTCTCGATGGTTACGGGGTTCTTATCCGTCAAGCCCTTGTCATAGACAAATTTGGCCACGCAGCGAATGCCATTACCGCACATTTTCCCCTCAGAGCGGTCGGCATTGAACATGCGCATTTTAAAATCAGCAACGTCAGATTTGCACACGCAAATCAAACCATCACTGCCAATGCTGAAACGACGATGGCTGACGTATTCGGAAATTATTTCCGGATGTGGCAGCTCTTCCTTGGTGCAGTCCACATATACGTAATCG
>SFRS01000082.1 GCA_004562175.1 bacterium
ATGAGAAAACTCAGCCCAGAATCACACTCTTAGCCTTGAAGATATCTATCCCGTGCAGCAACGAATTTTGCCACCTCGGCCTTGATATCCTCAGCGGCCAAGATGCCGCTGATAATAGCTGCGCCGTTGGCGCCGGTGACTAAAACCTCGCCATAATTGGCAGCATTGACGCCGCCAATTCCCACCATGGGCAGGGACACGGCGCCGCGAATGGCTCGCAAATTGGCCAAGCCCAATTTGGCTACGCCGGGCTTGGTGGCTGTGCCAAAAACTGCGCCACAGCCAAGATAATCCGCGCCATCGGCTGCCGCCTGGCGCGCTTCTTCAGGATTGTGCGCTGAAACGCCGATGACGAAGTCATCGCCTGCCAGCGCGCGCACCACCTGACAGGGCAAATCATCCTGCCCCACGTGGACGCCTGCGGCGCCCACGGCCAGCGCCACGTCCACTCTGTCGTTGATGATCAGGGGCACATCGTACCTGTCGCACAGCGCCTTCAGCGCCAGCGCTTCCTCGTACATGGGTCCCCCATCCTTGAATTTGGAGCGATATTGCACCAAGGTTACGCCAGCCTGCAAAGCCTGCTCCACACATGTAAGTAAAGGTCTGCCCTTGAGGCAACCATCGTCCGTCAAAAGATAAATGCTGTAGTCTATTTGCTTTTTGTCAAATTTCTTGAGCTCGTTCATGGCACTTAAGAAACCTTTTCTTCAGGCTTCATCTTCACCAAATTCCATTTGGTGGTCACGTGATAAATGCAGTCCAACAGGCGCACCTTGAACATGCCGGGGCCATCCTTTTTCTCCAAGAAGTTGGCCGCCAGCTCCGCACTTTGGCCCATGATGACCACGCCCAAGGCTGCGGCAACCATCATATCCTTGGTCACTGCTGCGCAGCAGGCCACCAGCATACTGGTCATGCAGCCACTGCCGGTGATATCCTGCAGGAGCGGATGACCATTATTCAAAACTACGGCCTGTTTGCCATTGGAAATATTGTCGATGGCGCCGGTCACAGCAAAAACGCAGTTGAATTTTTTCGCAGCGTCCTTAGCAACCTTCAAGGCCACACCCTCTTCAGTGTCCCCCTCTAAATTGTCCACGCCGTGACCACCGGTGCTGCCCAAAAGCAGTGCATTACATTCGCTATAGTTGCCGCGCACGATGTCAATATAACCCTTGTTCAAAAGCTGCAAAGCGAAATTCAAGCGCATTTTGGAGGCCATTACTCCCACCGGGTCCAGAATTACGGGAATACCCTTTTGCTTGGCCACAGCCGCTGCGCGCTCCATGGCTATTTGCTTATTGAAGCTGATGGTGCCCAAGTTCAAAACTAAAGCGTCGACACCGGCAGTGATTTCTTCCACCTCCTCCGGCTCGTCCGCCATTACAGGGGAAGCACCGGCAGCCAAGGCCACATCAGCACAGCTTTCTGCAGTTACATAATTGGTAATAGCATGAATCACAGGTTTTTTCTGGCGCAGGCGCTCCACCAGCTCGCCAAAAACATTCGTTAATTCCATTATTCCAAGATACCTGCCTTTCTATATAAGTCCACAAAATGATGGGTCGGTCCACAGCCGCTGCCCAAGGCAATACCATGGGCAATAGCCTCGGTTACATAGGCCTTGGAGGCCTGCACAGCCTCCGCAAGGCTCATGCCCTTAGCTAAATTGGCTGCCAAGCTGCTGGACAGGGTGCAGCCAGTACCATGAGTATTTTTCGTAGCGATACGCTCCCCGGCAAACCACTGCTCTGTTTGTCCGTCAAAAAGCAGATCATCCGCAGTATCGCTCAAGTGTCCACCCTTCACCAGCACAGCCTTGGCACCTAGGGCAATAATTTTTTCCGCCACGGGACGCATTTCTTCCTTCTTGGTAACCTGCATGCCGCTGATGGCCTCTGCCTCCGGCAGATTGGGCGTCACGAGGGTTGCCAAGGGCAGGAGCTCCGTAATCAAGGTCTCGCAGGCCTCCGGCTGCAGCAAGGGAAAACCACTTTTAGAAATCATCACCGGGTCCAGGACGATAATTTCCGGCTTATATTTGCGCAGACAAGCTGCAATGGTTTTAATGGTTTCAGGTCTAGAGAGCATGCCAATCTTCACTGCGTCCACGCGAATGTCATCAAAAACTGCGGCAATCTGCGCCTCCACGATTTCTGGCTCAATGTCCTGCACTTTGGTTACGCCACAGGTGTTTTGCGCCGTGACAGCAGTGATAACGCTCATGCCAAAGGTACCATGAGCGGCAAAAGTCTTCAAATCCGCCTGAATGCCGGCCCCACCACTGGAATCGCTGCCGGCAATAGTCAATAAATGCTTTAACATAGCTAAGCACCTCTTTCAGAAAAGGACCGAGGACGCACTGCATCCCCGGTCCCAAAATTCACGCCAAATATTTAGCTTACAGCACTGCTTTAACCTTGGCTACCAGGTTCTCCACAGTGAAGCCATATTTTTCCAGCATTACGCCACCGGGTGCAGAAGCACCAAAGGTGGTGATGCCAAGTACGTTCTTTTCGCTGCCGGTGTAGCGGCTCCAGCCATAGGGAACACCTGCTTCCACAGCAAATTTAGTTACGCCGGCGGGCAATACGCTTTCCTTGTATGCCTCGCTTTGAGCGTCGAACAAATCCCAGCTGGGCATGGATACTACGCTAGCATCAATGCCTTCTTCGGCCAGCTTAGCCTGAGCCTTCAAAGCCAACTCTACCTCGCTGCCGGTACCAATGAGGATCACCTTGGCAGCTTCCTTAGCCGGGCTCAATACATAAGCACCCTTGGCTGCATTTTCATGAATAACTGCTGCATGCTCGTGCATTACCGGCAGGTTTTGACGGCTGAGCAGCAAGCAGGTAGGTTTAGTTTTGTTCAGGCAGGCTTGTTGCCAAGCAACAGCAGTTTCCAGAGCGTCCGCCGGACGAATTACGGAAACATTGGGAATCAAGCGCAGTCCCATAGTGGTTTCAATGGGTTGATGGGTCGGACCATCCTCGCCCAAGGCGATGGAGTCATGAGTGAGCACGAAAATGGATTGAATGCCCATGAGCGCTGCCATGCGGATGGTGGGACGCAGGAAGTCGGCAAATACCAGGAAGGTGCCACCGAAGGGAACGAAGCCACCGTGGAGAGCCAAGCCGTTGAGCACGGTGCCCATGGCATGCTCGCGCACGCCAAAGTGAATGTTGCGGCCCTTGTGGTCCAGCTTGGAGAAGTAGCCGCCAGCCTTCATCACAGTCTTGTTAGAGGGGCCCAAGTCAGCGCTGCCGCCTACCAAAGCAGGAACCTGCTCAGCCAGCTTTTGAATCACATCGCCGCTGGAGGCACGAGTTGCACTCTTGGTTTGCTCCTTGAAGATTGCTTCCAGAGCTTGTAAATCTACATTAATCTTGCCAGCCATGCGGTCAGCTAATTCAGCTGCCAGCTCGGGATAGCAAGCCTTGTAATCGTCCATCAAAGCATTCCAATCAGCCTCAGCCTTAGCGCAGTCGGGCAGCTTAGCTGCAAAATGCTCCTTAGCCTCTGCGGGCACGTGGAACATTTCTGCCGGCCAGCCAGCCTTTTCCTTGGTTGCTGCCAAAGCTTCAGCGCCCAGGGGCTCGCCATGGCAGGAGGGGCTGTCCTGTTTGGGGCTACCAAAGCCGATGTGAGTGCGCACAATGATCAAGGACGGATGAGTGGTATCTGCTTGAGCTTCCTTGATAGCAGTAGCCATAGCTTCCACATCCTCGGAATCAGCCACGCGCAGCACCTGCCAGCCATAAGCCTTGAAGCGGGCTTCCACATCCTCGGTGAAGGCAATGGAAGTATCGCCTTCGATAGTAATCTTGTTGTCGTCATATAAGTAAATCAATTTACCCAAGCCCAAGGTACCGGCCAAAGAAGCAGCCTCGCAGGAAACGCCCTCCATCAAATCGCCGTCAGAAGTCAGACCATAGGTATAGTGATTAATTACAGGGAAATCAGGTTTATTATATTTGCCGGCCAGCATAGCTTCAGCAATGGCAAAGCCCACGCCCATGGCAAAGCCGTGACCCAAGGGACCGGTGGAAACATCCACGCCGGGGGTCAGGCCATATTCAGGATGACCAGGAGTTTTGCTGCCCCATTGACGGAAGTTCTTCAGCTCCTCCAAGGACAGGTCATAACCAGCCAAATGCAGCATAGCATACAAAAGGGCACTGCCATGACCGGGGGACAGAATAAAGCGGTCGCGGTTAAACCAGTTCGGGTTGGCGGGATTATAGCTCATATAGCGATCCCAAATAGTATACATCAAGGGTGCGGTGCCCAGAGGGAAGCCCGGATGACCGGATTTAGCCTTCTCAACCTGGTCCGCAGCCAAAAAGCGCAGAGTATTTACACAAGCCTGATCAATTTTTTGCATTGAAACAACCTCCATTTTCGTGAAAAATGCCTACTGTTATTATAACATGTTTTGATATCTTGTACACTGTTTATTTTAGATAAAACATAAAAAACCGGAGACTCCTCAGAATCTCCGGTCAATTTAGTATTTGTTAGAATCTACGCTTAGTTCTATTTTTCAGTTCTTCGAAGAGCAAATCGTTGAGCACGCGGATATAGGTGCCCTTCATGCCCAAGGATTTAGTTTCAATGAGGCCGGCACTTTCAAATTTACGTAATGCATTGACGATTACGGAACGAGTGATGCCTACGCGGTCAGCAATCTTGGAGGCAACCAACAGTCCTTCGGGGCCATTGAGCTCGGTCAGGATATTGATGATGGCTTCCATTTCAGAATAGCTCAGAGTGTCAAAGGCTACCTGTACCATAGCTTTTTTGCGCACATCCTCAGCCATAAGAGTTTCTCTGTCGTGGAGAATCTCTACGCCCAAAACAGTAGCAGCATATTCAGCCAGCAGCAAATCTTCATCATTGAAG
>SFRS01000083.1 GCA_004562175.1 bacterium
GCCTGCACAACAAAAAGCAGTGGAATCCCTAGCCTGAATTTCCAATGCAAGGTTTTGTGGCGAAATAACTGCATAGCAAGATAAGCTCCTAACTCAAAACAAGTGTTTGTTATGGCATTCAGCTAAAACCTCACCGTGTCCAAATGCAAGGTATGTATTATTTATGATCAAAAATCCGATGAATGGGGCCTGCCAAGAAGGCCGCGCCCATGCACTTCACAATATCCAAAGGGATGAAGGGCAGCACGCCGGTCATGAAAGCCTTGTCCCAAGGCATGCCCGTAACCAGCTTCAATTGCACGAAGCCAAAGAGATAAATCAAAGGGATACCAACAACGCAGCCCAAAAGCGCATAACGCTTAAAGTTGTATTTTTCACCACGGGTGGCAGCCAAGAACACTGCTGTGAAAAGGAAGCCAATGATGTAACCGCCTGTGGGTCCAAACAGCTTGCCGGGCCCAGCCGTGCCGCCGGTAAATACGGGCACGCCAGCCAAGCCCACCAAGATATACACCAGCAAGGTCATAAAGGCCTGCTTCACATTCAGCACATAACCCGTCAGATTGACAATCAAAGTCTGCAGCGCAATGGGAGACAAAGAAAAGGGCAAGGGAATAATGATATAAGCAGAAATACAGTTCATAGCCACCATGAGAGCCATTTTAGTCATCTCGGCAGTTTTATTAATACTTTGGTTATTAGTCGTCATAAAAAGCACCAACCTTATTTATAATTTGATTAGAAAAACCTTAGTGCTACCCACATAAGCAGTCAGCTCCTGCTCCGTGGCGTAAACCTTGAGCTCATCACCTGTATAAACGGGAGCGAGAAAGCTCACGCGCCAATCCAGCTCCTTGAAGCCCAAGCTTTGCTGCAGCCATGCAGCCATGCACAGTCCCGGCACGATGGGATGCTCTCCCTGATGAATGATATTCTCATCTCCGGTATAAGCCACGTATTCACGCACCTCCTGCACCGTGAAGCAGTGCTCCGCTAGCAGCTTGCCTGCAGGAGTCTCAGCTTGAGCAGGCTTAGAGCCCAGCTTGTGCTTGGGCAATACCAAAAACACGCGCAGCTCCTTTACTAGCTGCTCTTCGCCGCAGGGAGATGCAGTTCCACGCACTTGAATAATGCATTTACGTTCCTTTTCTAGCAGCATGTGGTTTTCTAGCTTAGTGGCCACCCCATGAATATGGGCCTCCACTCCTGCTAAAACCCAGCCACCGAAAAATTTCTGATCGCTGTCTGCCAGCTTATGTGCAAGCTCTAACATTTTCTAACATCCTTTCATGTAGCATATTATAAAGCAGTCACAGGATTTAGTCAACCTTTTCTATTGTTTTAGTTAACATAACGCCCAAAAAAAGGCGCCGCTTCCGCGACGCCAGCTTTCATTATGCTACTTAGGCACCAATGATGGGTCTCCCCTCCATGGTGTTCACGATTTTGGACAGCTCCCATTTGATGGTTTCCTCCGGATGCTCCACATTGCCTATATCGCGCAGATGACGCTCCCGCAGCTTTTTCTTCAGGAACTTGTTTCCATCCTTTTTGTAAACAAATAAATCAACACAAGCAGAAGTTTTTACATAGGTATCATCATCGTCTCTAAAGGTGAAGCCGGTCACGATATACTCATCCAGCTCGTAAACCCGAGCCACGACCAAAACATCCATCTTGCTCTTTTCAGCCAACGCAGCCAAGGAGTCCTTGTCCAGCTTAGCACCTGTGCGCACGGCCTCGCTCACCATGGTTTGGGGCTCGCCACCATCGACAATCTGATAGTACGGAAAATGGTAGGCCCATTTCACCACCTGACGCCAGGATTTATACACAGCGCCATTCACATCCCCATCCTGGTCGATAACCACAAAGCCCACGGGACGCTCGGGGAACTCTGCCCTAGCCTCTACGGGTAGAGCGATCACAGCCACCGCCACCATCATCAACAAACAGCCCAAAAAATGCATTAGCTTTTGCATATTCTTACCACCTTTCATCGCAGTTCCTGCTCTGTTAATAAGTAAAAACTACTCAAGCCTAAAAGCAACGGGCTTAAGTCCAATCCTAAGTTATGCTTTGCTCAAACGCTCCACCGCACCGCGCACAATAGCGATTTGGTATTGCAAAGCTTGATCATATAGTTTCTTGGGCACAATAGCCTCGCCCTCTGTGCGCTTGGCCACAACCCCACATACAGCCCCTGCCTTGATGCCCAAGGCTTGGCAGGTCACAAAGAGAGCCGAGGTTTCCATTTCGTAATTCAAAGCGCCCAAACGCTGCCATTCGGCCATAGTCCCCTGAAAAGCTAGGGGTACATAGCCTGTGAAGCTGTCGTATCGCTCCTGTCCCGGCCAAAAGGTGTCGCTAGACACCGCGATGCCCACATGATAGGGCGCTGCGCAGGCCTTGGCCGCTTCAATCAGCGCTCCCGTCACCGTAAAGCTGGCCACGGCAGGAAAGCTAGCCGGTGCATAGTGGTGGGAGGTGCCATCCAGTCGCACGGAAGCCTTGTTGATGATGACCTCGCCGGGGTTGATATGCTGTTGAATCGTGCCCGTGGTGCCCACGCGAATAACTTGGCTGATGCCCATGCGCGCTAGCTCCTCCAGACAAATGGCCACGGAAGGTCCACCCATGCCCGTGGAGCAGACCAAAGTCGGCACACCGGCAATGTAGGTAAGCCAGCTGGTATACTCCCGATGGCAGGCGATAAAGCTTGGCTTTGCACCCAGCTGCCGCGCCAGGGGCTCCACTCTGCCCGGGTCCCCGGGCAGCACGGCTATGGTCGCACCCTTGAGCTCCGCTTTGCTAAAGCCCACGTGGTATAAAACTTCGTTTTCACTTGCGTAATGCTTTTCCATCGGAGTCGCCTCCTTACTTATCCTCACTCACATTCAAGCCCACATATGCCGCCCCCGTACCTGTAAAGGTAGGCGCAATGCCCATATAGTCGGCAATGGTGCGGCCGATGTCCGCAAAGGTATCCATGGGCTCCAGCTGTGCCATTTTTATGTCCGCACCGGAGAACAAAACAGGAATCTTTTCCCGCGTGTGGTCCGTGCCACTCCAGGAGGGGTCATTGCCATGATCCGCTGTAATGAGCAGCAAATCATCAGCCTGCAAAAGACTTGTAATTTCCGGCAAGCGGCTATCAAAATACTCCAAGGCCTCGCCATAGCCCTTGATATCACGGCGATGACCGTAGCTGGAATCAAAATCCACAAAGTTAGTAAACACAATGGAGTTATCCGGCGCATCCTTGACGGCCTGAAGCGTAGCCTCCACCAGCTTCTCCAAGCCTCCGGCAGCATAATGCTTAGTGATGCCGCGATGAGCGAAAATATCCGCAATCTTGCCCACAGCGTACACGCTGCCACCGGCTGCCACCATTTTATCTAGCAAGGTGTCCTGAGGTGCAGGCACAGCATAATCGTGCCTATTAGTGGTGCGGGAAAAATCCTCAGCGCAGGTGCCCACAAAGGGACGGGCAATGACGCGGGCAATATTATAGGGCTGCACCAGCTTATAGGCCAGCTTGCACAGCTCATACAGACGCTCTAAGCCAAAGGCCTCCTCATGTGCTGCAATTTGCAGCACGCTGTCCGCCGAGGTATAGATAATGGGCTTGCCAGTCGCCACATGCTCCTCGCCCAGCTCCTTGATAATCTCCGTGCCGGAGGCATGGCATTCACCCAAAACGCCAGGCAAATTGCCTTCCTTGATGAGCGCCTCCACTAGCTCCTGAGGGAAGCATTTGGGCACGTTGGGGAAATAACCCCAATCGAAATCCACGGGCACTCCCGCGATTTCCCAGTGTCCGCTCAAGGTATCCTTGCCCCGGCTCACCTCTTGGGCATAGGTATATGCGCCTACGCTATGCTCGGCGCCTAAGGATGCGGGCAAGGCACAGCCCCTGCTCAGCTCGGCGGCCTTGCCAAGGCCGCGGGCGGCCAAGTTCGGCAAATACAGCGGCTTCGCCTTGCCCTCGGCATCCTTGCGCTTGGCAGCAAACCACGCACAAATATGTCCCAAAGTATCGGCACCCTCGTCGCCATATTTGGCGGCGTCGTGGGCGTAGCCAATACCAAAAGAATCCATGAGTAAAATTATAGTACGCATAATTTTTCTCCCTAATAAATTAAGACGTTCTAGAAGCCTAAGTTTTCTCCTACTAGAATAACTTTAATTCTTTCCTTTACTCTGCTCATTCTAGTAATAACCATTTGGCAGCAAATGGTGTCAGGAGAGGTGCAATCAGCGCAGGTACCCAGCTTAGCACAGGGGGTACCTAGGCCTGCAAAGCGAGCTGCGTTAATAGGCGCAGCCACGTGGCGAGCCCTATCAATAGCACCCTCCAAGGTCCCGGCAATCTTGTTCATGCCCACTACCATAACCACCTGCTTGGGTCCAAAAATCATGGCAGCCACCCGATTGCCATTGCCGTCGATATTCACCAATTGGCCGTCCTTGCTGATAGCATTGCTGCTCATCAGGAAGGTATCGCACAAAAGGCTATTGCGCATGAGCTCAATTTTTTCCTCAGGGGTATCGGCCATTTCCCTGTCGATAACAGGATTGCGCTTTTTAATTGCAGCCAAAAGGCCAATATCTTTAACGCTTACGCTGCCGCCCCAAGAAACCACATCAGTCTCAGGAATCAGCTCCAAAGCTTTAGCCAGCGCCTCCTCCTTAGTCGCGCAATAATACGCGCCCATGCCCCGCTTGGTCAAATTTTTCACCAAGGTTTCGCCCAATAATTTATTGCGTAAAACTTCTGCTTGCTCCATCTTGATTACCTCACTTTTATGGGTAGCTACAAACTACCAAAAGGAATATTTACCATAATTATACATGTAACGAAACGTTACTCAAAAAAACATGTTCTTCTTTGTTGACCAAGC
>SFRS01000084.1 GCA_004562175.1 bacterium
AGTTTGACCCATATATAAATATAGATCCTGGTACAATGAGCCCTTACCAGCACGGCGAGGTTTTTGTTACTGATGATGGCGCTGAAACTGACTTGGATTTGGGCCATTATGAGCGCTTTATCGATATCAATCTATCCAAGAACTCCAATACCACCACCGGTAAAATCTACCAAAGCGTCATTAATAAGGAGCGCCGTGGTGATTATTTGGGTGGCACGGTGCAGGTTATTCCCCATATCACCAACGCTATTAAAGAGAGGGTATTCCTTGTTGGTCAGCAGGATAACGCTGACATCGTCATTACGGAAATTGGCGGCACTGTGGGTGACATCGAAAGCTTGCCCTTCCTAGAGGCTATTCGCCAAGTGAAGAAGGAAGTGGGCCGCAATGATGTACTGTACATTCACGTAACGCTTGTGCCCTACATTTCCGCTGCCGGTGAGCTAAAAACCAAGCCTACCCAGCACAGCGTAAAGGAGCTGCGCAGCATTGGTATCTCTCCCGATATCATTGTATGCCGTAGCGAAAAGCCCATTTCCAAGGATATGCGGGAAAAAATGGCCATGTTCTGCGATGTGGACCCGGATGCTGTTATCCAAAACTTGACGGCTAAGAGTATCTATCAAGTGCCCATGCTCATGGAGGAGCAGGGCTTGGATACCATCGTTTTGCGCAAGCTGGAGCTAGAGGACAAGCCCAAGGATATGAGTGGCTGGCATGATATGGTAGAGCGCATGCTGAAAAAATACGAGCGCAAGGTTACCATCGCCGTAGTTGGCAAGTATGTGGCTTTGCAGGATGCTTATATCAGTATTACCGAATCCTTGCGTCATGCAGCTGTCGCCAACGAGGCGGAGTTGGAGATTAAATGGATTAATGCTGAAGAAATCGAGGCTGAGTCCACCGATATGGACCAAGTAATGGCCGGCGTGGATGGCATCTTGGTGCCCGGTGGCTTTGGCAATCGTGGCATTGAAGGCAAAATTAAGGCCATTCAATATGCTCGCGAAAAGAAGATTCCTTTCTTCGGCATTTGCTTGGGTATGCAGTGTGCTGTGATTGAGTTTGCCCGCCACGTTTGCGGTATGGCTGATGCCAATAGCTCTGAATTTGCTCCGGAAAGCACTCATCCCGTTATCGATTTGATGCCGGAGCAGCTGGATGTGGAGGATATGGGTGGCACCATGCGCTTGGGTCTGTATCCCTGCAAGGTATATCCCCATACTCTGACAGAAAAGGCCTATAAGCAAGAGCTGATTTATGAACGCCATCGTCATCGTTATGAGTTTAATAATGCGTTCCGTGAAACCATCGTGTCCAAGGGACTAAAGCTGGGCGGCACTCTGCCCAATGGTCGCTTGGTGGAAATTGTGGAGCTGCCGGAGAGCGTGCATCCTTGGTTCTTGGGTGCCCAATTCCATCCGGAGTTCAAGTCCCGTCCCACCAATCCGCACCCCTTGTTCCGTGACTTCATCGGAGCTGCTTTAAAGGAGCAGAAATAAAAGGAGGCTTTCATGTTAAAGAAAATCTTCATTAGTGCGGTGCTGCTGCTGGCAGTGCTGAGCTTCGTGGTTTCCCTTTTGAAGGGCAACAATAATAACGAAAAAACTGTCACCGTCCCTGACCGTGTAGCTGTTATCGATATCGAAGGCACCATCGTCTGTGGTACGGACAGCAAGGATACCCTCTTCCACCAGGCCAATGGCATAACCAGTGGCACCATCATGAAGCAAATTCGTGAGGCTGCCGCTGATGATAGCGTCAAGGCCTTGGTGCTGCGCATTGACAGTGGTGGCGGCAGTGCCACCGCGGCGGAGGAGGTGGGCCGGGAGCTGGCTCGCTTCAAGGAGCAGACCAAGAAGCCCATTGTGGCCACCATGGGCAATACCGGTGCCAGCGCGGCTTATTGGATTGCAGCCTGTGCTAGTGATAAGATTTATGCCAATGCCACCACCTTGACTGGTAGCATTGGTGTGTACATGCCCTATATGAACACTGAAGAGCTGTTCAAAAAGATTGGCATTACCAGTGATAAGATTAAGAGTGGTCCCTACAAGGATATTTTGACCAATGATCGCCCCATGACCCCGGAGGAAAAGGAGATTTTGCAAAATATCGTGGACGAAATCTATGACCAATTTGTTTACACCGTGTCCGCAGGTCGCCGCATGGAGACCAGCAAGGTGCGTGAAATCGCTGATGGTCGCATTTATACCGGACGTCAAGCCAAGAATATTGGCCTCGTAGACGAGCTGGGCGATTATTATGATGCCTTGGCTGCAGCCGGTGCTTTGGCAAAAATCAAGCCGGGCAAGGATGGTCTGCCCCCGGTAAAGGTGAAGGAAAAGCAACAGCCTTGGGAATATCTTTTGAGTGCAGAAATTGCCACCATGATTAAGGGACAGCTGCTGCAGCAAATTCAATCCGGCTTCAGCGCTCCTGCTGTCCAAAATATGACGAGGTGATGAGCTATGCGGCGCAAAACCTATGATGTGCTCTTTGATCCGGGAGCGGGTATGGCCGCTCTGGTCAAACAGCCCTGCCTGTGGCGCAGTGCCTTTTACTTCACTCTCAGCGTGGGCTTTTTCACCGGCGTTGTCACCAATTGTTGGCTTTTGGAGCAGCCCTTGGAAATTCGTTTTGCGATTATCATCTGTACGGTGTTGATTTCAGCAACAGCTCTTTCCTTATATGGCTTTCTCATTCATGGGATTATGGAAACCTTTGGGGCCTTGGCCGGTGATCCCGTGGGCTTGATTTGCCTTTTGGGCTACACGACCCTGCCCTTCCTCCTGCTGACGCCAGGTGCGCTTTTAGCAGGCAAAATGGGCTGGGGAGGCTTGCCTCTTTTAGGCGGGATTTTCCTCGTGGGTTGTTTGTGGATGCTTTTTCTTTTAGTACGCTCCTTGGAAGCCGTGTATTTGGTGGATTGCTTGCGAGCCACCGTGACTCTGCTTTTTAGCCTGCTGCTGTTATACGTTGTATTTGTGCTTCCTTGGCAGATTGTTTTCTGCATGGTAACCATGAGCCTGTGATGGTCTTTACATGAGGATAAAACTGTGGGAGAAAGTATTTTCTGGTTGCTAAAACAGAGTGAAAGTGTCATAATAAAGACAATAGGGAATTGTTTTCACTGAACTGAATATATTAAGGAGTGATGTAAGTAATGAACAGAGAGCTTTCTATGGAATTTGTACGTGTTACCGAGGCAGCAGCTATTGCTTGCGGTCGTTTGGTAGGCAGAGGCGACAAGAATGGCGCTGACGGCTTGGCAGTTGACGCTATGCGTGCTGCTTTCGATACTGTAAACATCAACGGTACCGTTGTAATCGGCGAAGGCGAAATGGACGAGGCACCGATGCTGTACATCGGTGAAGAGGTTGGCGCAGGTGGCGTGGCAGTGGATATCGCTGTTGACCCTGTTGAAGGCACTAATCTGGTAGCTAAAGGACAACCCGGTGCTATTGCAGTTATTGCTATCGCTCCCCGTGGCTGCCTCTTGCATGCTCCCGATATGTATATGGATAAAATCGCTGTAGGTCCTCGCGCAAAGGGCTGCATTGATATCGATGCTCCCATGGCTGTCAACCTGGAGCGCATTGCTAAGGCTATGAACCGCAAGGTTGCCGATTTGAACGTTGTTTTGCTGGACCGCGAACGTCATTATCCTTTGATGAAGCAAATTCGCGAGGCCGGTGCACGCATTTCTTTGATTACCGACGGCGACGTTAACCCCATCGTGGAATGCTGCATCGAGGGTAGCGGCGTGCATATGTATGTGGGCAAGGGCGGCGCTCCTGAGGGCGTGCTTGGTGCCGTTGCTGTTAAATGCTTGGGCGGCGACATGCAAGCTCGTCTGTGCCCCGAGGATGAGGCTCAGGTACAGCGTTGCCTGAAGATGGGCATCACCGATGTGAACAAGGTCCTGACCCTTGACGATTTGGTAAAGGGCGATGACTGCATGTTCACTGCAACCGCAATCACCAACTGCAACATGCTCCACGGCCTGAATTACTTCAATGACGGCGTGCGTACCCATACTATTTCTGCTCGCTACAAGACTGGTACCGTGCGCTTTGTAGACGCAATCCACAGCTTGGATAAGAAGGTATTAGCTGTTAAGCTTTAATAAAGGCGAGCTATAAGGCATCATCTGCTTCGTTGCACCTCCTAGACGTACCTCTAGTACGCCGTCGTCGGTGCGCCTCGCATCTAATACCTTCTAGCTCACCTACTAAATTTGGTTGAGTTTGTTTTCTATTTTAGGGTATGAAATTTTTTTCATGCCCTATTTGGTGTTTCTATTATCTACTTATGGAAAATTTATTATTGCAACAGGTGGTGCGCATTGACGAGGTGCAGCGTGCTGCCGCTTGGCAAAGGGAAAAGCGAGGATGTATTTTAACCGGGTTGGCTGGTAGCAGCAAGCCGGTCTTTTTTGCTGCCTTGGATAAAGTCCTGCAGGAGCAGGGAAGCTTGGCTTTTATCACTGCTTCTCGCGAGGAAATTCGTGCTTATCGACGCGAGCTCAACTATTTCTATCCTAATTTGCCCATGCAGGAGCTTTACCCCATGCATCTGCCGCGGATTCAGGTGGAAACCCAAAGCCTGGAGCTGCAGGCCGGGCGTGCTGCCGCCCTGCGCTTTTTGCAGGGCGAGGAGCGGGGCATTGTTTTCATCACGGCGGAGGCACTGCAGCAAAGACAGCTGCGCCCCAGCGGTCTCAGCGGCAAGCAGCTGCTTTTGCGCGTGGGCGAAGAGCGGGAGCAGAAGGATGTGCTGACCACTTTAGTGGAGCTGGGCTATGAGCGCACGGATCAGGTGGATGCCATCGGTCAGTTCTGCTTGCGCGGTGATATTTTAGATATCTTTCCCATC
>SFRS01000085.1 GCA_004562175.1 bacterium
AAGGAGCAAGTATGGTATTCGCAAGATCGCTGTGGTGGACACTGACGTGCATCACGGTGACGGTTCCCAGGATGTTTTCTACCATGACCCTAATACCCTCTATATTTCCTTCCATCAGGATGGTCGTACCCTGTATCCGGGCACGGGCTTTCCTGAAGAAGCAGGTAGTCCTGCGGCCTGGGGCACCAATATTAATTTGCCGCTGCTGCCGGGAACAGGGGACGAGGGCCTGCATCGTCTCTATGATGGCCTTATCAGCCACATCCTAGAGGATTTCCAACCAGAGCTTATCATCAATAGCGCTGGTCAGGATAATCATTTCAGCGACCCGCTGGCCTCTATGCAGGTCACTGCTTCAGGCTATGCTCGCTTGGCGGATAAGCTGAAGGCTGATATTGCTGTTTTAGAGGGCGGTTACTCCAACACTGGCATTATTTTGGCCATGGCTGGTATGGATTATACCAAGGTGGTGGAGCCGGATATGAGCCTATTGCGTCGGCAGGACCCACGTTGCAATCAACGCGTGGACCAGCTCATTCAACAGGCAGGCGAAATTTATTTCAAGCGTGAGGAAATGCAGCAGCGCCTCTTGGCTAAGTGCAATGGTGTGTGGCAGCGGCGCAAGCATATTTATTACGATGAAGAGGGTATTCGTGAGGAGCAGGTGGAAACACTGCGTTATTGCGGTTATCACGCCTGCGGTGGCTATTTTACCATCCAAACAGCAGCTGAAGGCACACGCTTTGGAGACCAAAGTGCTTTTATTGTGTGCTTGCCACGCAATATCTGTCAGCAGTGTCGCAGCAAGGCTTATGATGAAGCATTGCGTGAGAAGAAGACAGGCAAGTGGCAGTATGTGTTGGTGCAGGACATAGCCACGGGAGATATCGAAAATATTTAATCGAAATGAGGATTTTTACATGTTAAAGGAATTAGTTGTTGCCACCCATAATCAGGGCAAGGTGGAGGAGTTTAAGACCCTGATGAAGGATTTGCCCATTGAAATCAAGTATTTGGCAGATTTTGAGCACATTGACGAGCCAGTGGAGAATGGTCGTACCTTTGCGGCTAATGCACGCTTGAAGGCTACTTATTATGCTAAAAAGCTGGGCAAGCCCTGCATTGCCGATGACAGTGGCCTAGAGGTGCAGGCTTTAGATGGGGCTCCCGGTGTGCGCAGTGCTCGCTATGCCGGAGAAAAGGCTACCGATGAGGATAATAATAATCTGCTGTTGATGAATATGAAATTTCAGGTAAAGCGCACCTGTCGCTTCCGCTGCGCTTTATGCGTGGCACAGCCCGACGGTAAGGTGCTTCATGAGGTGGATGGCATCTGCGATGGTATGCTTTTGCACAAGCCCTTGGGCGAGCTGGGCTTCGGTTATGACCCACTGTTTTGGTCAACGGAGCTGCACAAGGGCATGGGTGAGGCCTCCATGCAGGAGAAGAACAAAATTAGCCACCGTGGCAAGGCAATTCGCAAATTGGTGGCTATCTGGAGCAAGAAAAAATGAAAATTGGTATTACCGGCGATACCCACAGCAGTATGCAGGCTATGCGCAAGCTGCTCAGCATTACGCCGCCGGTGGATTTGTGGCTGCATACGGGCGATCATGCGGAGGATGCCAATCTTTTGCATAATCTGACGGGTATCGACACTGTTTCCGTCCGTGGTAATTGTGATATTGTGGCCAATGGAGCCAAGGTGGACGAGTTTCTTGTCTTGGAGAATTACAAGCTGTGGCTCACCCATGGGCACAAGTATATCCAATGGAATGTGAAGGCGGATTTAGGGTATTGGGCAAAGGAGCTGGACCAGGATATTGTTGTATTTGGCCACACCCATATGCCCCTGTGCGAGTATTATGGGGATGCGCTGCTCATCAATCCCGGCAGTCCCTCCCGTCCGCGCGGTGGCTCGAAGCCTAGCTTTGCTGTGCTCACCTTGCAAAAGGGTGAGACGCCTGAGGTGGAGTTTTTTCAGCTGTAGGCTTGGCTTCGCATTTCTTTCCCTTGTATCCTGCTTTTGCAAATCGTGTTCATTTGACCTGGCGTAAGGGCATGCCGTAGAGTCCTACTGTGCAAAAATTCATCTAGTTCGCACGAGAGTATTTTAACACGGAGCATGATGAATTATAAACATTTGTTTCGGGTAACTTTTAGTTACAGGAATCTAAAGCGAACTCTTTGTTTCTTGTATATGGAAAAACATAAAAGAAAAACTGCGACCAAAATGACAACGCGATGTTGTTTTGGTCGCAGTTTTGTTTTTTAGATAAATATTACTTTAGAGTTCTCAGGTATACCTTTTGTTCCTTGGTGATGCGATAGCTTTCACAGGCCTTTTGAATGGTTTTCCTATGAGTCCATTCCGGCAACAAACGCTTCTCTAAATATGGCAGCGTAGCCTCATACTGTTTAGCTAAAGCAGTGGCAAAGAACCAAGCCACCATCATTTTAACATAGTATTCTTCGTTCCTGTCAGCCGCTACCCAAGCCAAGTATTCCGGATGAAATAAATCATCTAGATAAAAGCTCATGAGCATTTCCATGCCAAAGCGAATGGTATAAGTGTGCTCGCTTCCCATCCATCTTTTAATATTTTCCAAAGTAGCCTTTGGCTGTTTCTTGAGAATTTTGGGGCTCAGCTGGTCGCAGGTAGCCCAGTTGTCCACAAAGGGCAAAAAGTGCTCTAACTCCTGCAGGCACCTATCATAATCCTTCAGGTCGTTGATGAGAAAAGCCTGCAGCTGGTTTTCGTCAAAATACTGGTGTGGCAGCTCATGCATAAAGCTTGCTGCCAGCTCCGTTCCCTTGAGCTCCTTTGCCAAGGCACGCAGAGCAGGTGTCCGCACACCAATAATAGTATCCTTAGCCACCGTAGGCAGGAGCTTTGCCTGAAAATCTCTGTAGCCTGAATCACTAAGCTCCTGTAATTTTTCTAAAATCAGCTCCATCCTCACACCTCGGTTCCTAAAAATAAAGTTACTAAGCCAAAGCACAGGGGTTGGTGTAATAAATAGATTTCCAAGCTGCGCAGTCCCAAGTGAGAAAACAGGGGCATGCGCCAGTGCAAAATACCACCTAGCAGGCCTCTAGCCTGCAAAAAGGCATAGAAATAATAGCCAAAGTAGTAAGCTCCTAGCCAAGGCAGCAAGGGAAAATAATCGCTGGATTGAAAATCTGCCGGAGGCAAGCCCAAGGGCGTGAGCCAATTAGTGCTGTACCAAGAACTCGGCACCGTCACCATCAAGAAACCAGGCAGTCCCCAAAGGCCGTTATCCAGCTCACGACAGGTCAAAAAAACCAGCAGGCCCATCAGCATACCCCACACAGGGGATAGTCTTTGGGTAACAGGATGGCACAAGCCTGCCAGCAAAGTAGCACAGCCCATAAAGTTTAAAATGCCAAACCAAATGGTTTCTGAAGGAATCACAAGAATGGTGACCAGCGTAATCACCAAACCCAAAATATTGAGCTCCAGACCCCGACGCAGGCTGGATTTGCCACCCAAGCGCCACACAAAGCCGGCAATAGCAATAAAGAGAAAGCAGGTGCCCTCCTGCCAAATTCGGCAGTACAGCTGCTGGGCCCACTGGGGATTGCGCCCATACACGTGATAAATATCATAAAGCAAATGATAGAGTACCACGCCAGTAATAGCCAAACCGCGCAGGGCATCAATCAAATGATAGCGCTCAGCATTATGAACCTTGTGGAGCTCCCTTCTATCCATGCTTCACTTCCTTAGCTAGGTCTTGTAAATTACTAGATTGCTTTGGCCCTCTTACAGATACCCAAAGGCTTATTTTACTTCCACCAATTCAATATGGAAATTTAATTCCTTGCCAGCCATTTCATGGTTAGCATCAAAGGTAATATTGGTTTCGTCCTTGGCGGTTACTAGCACAGGCACCGGACGACCATAATTATCGCGCAGATATACACGTTGGCCTACCTCCAGCCCTTCAGAGCCGGGCAGCTGGGCAATGGGCATGGTGAAAATAGCCTCAGGATTAGCTTCGCCATAAGCCTCGGCAGGCAGCAGATGGATATCCACCTCAGCGCCCAGCTCCATATCGGCCACAGCAGCATCAAAGCCCTTAATCATTTGACCGGCGCCGCAAACGAATTCCAGCGGCTCGCCACGGTCATAGGATGAGTCAAATTGTGTGCCATCGTTAAAGGTTCCTTTATAGTGCACGCGGCAGGTTTTGCCCACGTTGCGACCAGTTAATGCAGTAGTCATTTTAGTCACTCCTTGTTTAAATTATCCTCACCATAATTGCCCAGGCAGTTTTAGCTTTTCCTTGGGCGGAAAGTGCTTGTCGAAAGCCTCAGCTTCCGCTTCGTCCACAAAATAGCCCTGGGGATCCTCATAGGTGCCCTTGCGTCCAGCTAAAAAGCCTTCCTGCAGCTCCTTGACGATGAAGTACTCTGCTTCCGGGTCTGGAGCATAGCGAATGCCCATGCTTTTGCCGGTAACAAAGCCTGCCTTGCCGTAAAAGTCAATATTTCCTTCTGTGGCGAGAGCTCCAACGCCTCTTTGCTTGGCTAACTCCATGGAATACTCCAGAAGGATTAAGCCATAGCCCTGACGCTTGTACTCAGGCGCAATGCCAATAGGACCGAAGGTCAGCACGGGTAGCTTCGTGCCAGCCTCAGTAGTAATAGCACTGTGCATATACATTATTTGGCCAATGAGCTGGCCCTTTAGCTCCATTACTAAATTTAGCTCCGGTACAAAGGCTGGGTCACAGCGCAGCTGGTGTAGCACATAATGCTCCAGGCAGCCCGGACGATAAACATTCCAAAAGGCCTCGCGCACAAGGCTTTCCACAGCAAAGCGCTCTTCAGGAACCTCGGGACGAATAATAATTTCCTGGTTGGTTTGAGGATTGATAGTTGTAAAAATAGAATTAGACATTTTTTACCTCCGATACTCTTGCTTTAAAAGTTTTCAACATCCTTAACTGCAAGAAGCCGAGAGGCTTGCTCGATATGGCATAACCTCTCGGTTACGCTACAATATCCAGTACATTAGATTTTTTCAAAAAGCATTCTCCTTAAAAATAAATTTGATAGGTGTCATAAAACAATC
>SFRS01000086.1 GCA_004562175.1 bacterium
TGGACAGGTCAATGCCCTCAGCCTTCTTGAATTCATCAACCATCCAGTCCATAATCTTCTTGTCGAAGTCATCGCCACCCAGATGGGTGTCGCCATTGGTTGCTTTTACTTCGAAAACGCCGTCGCCTACATCCAGAATGGATACGTCGAAGGTGCCGCCGCCCAGGTCATAAACCATGATGGTGTGGTCGTCAGTTTTGTCGATGCCATAAGCCAGGGATGCAGCAGTAGGCTCGTTGATGATACGCAGTACCTCAAGACCGGCAATCTTGCCTGCGTCCTTGGTTGCTTGACGTTGGCTGTCGTTGAAGTATGCGGGAACAGTGATTACAGCTTGGGTAACCTTTTCGCCCAGATAAGCTTCAGCATCAGCCTTCAGCTTTTGCAGAATCATTGCGGAAATTTCTTCCGGAGAGTATTTTTTATCATCGATGGAAACACGATAGCTGCCTTCGCCCATGTGGCGTTTAATGGAGCTGATGGTTCTGTCCGGGTTAGAAACTGCTTGGCGTTTGGCCAATTGACCAACCAGACGCTCGCCATTTTTTGCAAAGCCAACTACGGACGGGGTCAGACGGGAGCCCTCTTGGTTAGTGATGACGGTGGGTTCGCCGCCTTCCATTACAGCAACAACAGAGTTAGTAGTACCTAAGTCAATACCAATTACTTTAGACATTTTAAATCCTCCTATAGCGACTGTCGATAAAGCATCATCTGCTTCACAATTTTTCGTCGACGTACCTCTAGTACGACTCCTCAAGATTGCTCGCATCTAATACTTTCTCACCAGTCTTGTTCGCAAAATATTTTAATAAGTTTAGTTTACAATTTTATTCATTCGCGTTCACGCGAACTTTACTATGACGTATTACCTTGTCGCCCAATTTATAGCCCTTCTCGAAGACCATATCTATAACCTCATCCTCTAATTCAGGGTTATGACCACGCATAACAGCTTCGTGGAATTGAGGGTCGAACTTTTGGTCCTGAGCCGGAATTTCTTCCACCTTCAGCTCGCTGAAGCAGGCTTCAAATTGGCGGCGAATCATTTGCATGCCGGTAATCACAGCCTCCATATCGGTGGCTTTGGCTGCGCTGGCTTCAGCGCGCTCAAAATTATCCAGCACCTTCAAGAATTTTCCTACCACACCGGCAGTAACGAAAGTGGAAAGCTGTTCCTTTTCCGTAGTGGTGCGGCGACGGAAGTTTTCAAAATCGGCCTGCAAACGCAGCAGACGATTGGTTAATTCTTCAATCTTCACATCCTTGGGGTCCGGCTCCGCTTCCTTAGCGGGTTCCTCCTTGGCTTCAGCCTTTTCTTCGGTCGGAGCTTCCTCAGCGGTGGTTTCCTGCTTTACTTCGGCACTTTCAGCAGCTTGTGCTTCCTCCTGTGCCATGGTGTCTTTTACATCATTCTCTTGCAAAGCACTTCCTCCTTCAGTAACATTTTACTACTATTTGCTATTCTCATGCTCAAACATGGTTTTCAAATATTTATGTAGGTAGTCCATAACGGAAATTACCTTGCCATATTCCATGCGCGTGGGTCCCAACACAGCCATGGTACCCACAATCTTGCCATTCAAGCGGTAGGTTGCTTGCACCATGCTGCAATCCTGAATACCTGAGAACTTGTTCTCACTACCAATGGTAATCTTGAGACCACTGTCCTCACCGGACTTCAAAAGATCGCGCACCACGCGCTCCTCTTCCAAAATTCCCAGCAGATTGCGCACGCGCTCCACATCACGGAACTCCGGCTGATTCAGGAGCTGCTTGGTACCTCCCAAGAACACCTTTTGCTCCATGTGCTTGTTGCGCAAACGGCGGATGGACTGCACAAGAGAGGTAAAGAGCAGCTTATCCTCAGCAATATTGCTGTGAACCACTGCCAAAAGCTCTTCGCTGATATCGGCCAGCTCCCTGTCCTCCAAAAGACGGCTGACCTTGCCGGCTAGATAATCAAGCTCCTCAGGTCGCATGCCCAAGGGTATTTCCACAACACAATTATCCACGTTGCCGTCGTCGGTGATGATGCACAGGATGGCATGGTGCTCATCCAGAGGCAAGAACTTCATGTAACGGAACCTGGCTCCTGCATCCCGATTAGCCAAAACCATGGAAACGTTTTGGGTCATGCGGGATAGAATCTTGGCTGTGGACTGGAAGATTTCGTCCAGACTTCTGCGTCTTTCATTAAACCATCCATTGATCAGTGCTCTTTCGTTGTCAGAAAGAACGCCGGGCTCAATCAGTGAATCCACATACAGACGATAGGCTTGAGCCGAAGGTACACGTCCTGCTGAGGTGTGGGGCTGCTCCAAATATCCCAAAAGCTCCAGGTCACTCATCTCGTTGCGGATGGTGGCGGGGCTTAAGCCCAAATCATATTTGCGGGCGATGGTACGGGAGCCAACTGGCTCAGCAGTCGAAATGTAATCCTCAATTATGAGCTGGAGAATTTTTTTCTTTCTATCGTTTAACATATTCCCACCTCATTCAGTTGTTAGCACTCATATCATTGGAGTGCTAACATCTTGGTATAAGAATAGCACTCCCCTCCCTTATTGTCAACTGCTTTTTGCAAAAAAAGCTGCTAGTCACAAATATTTCAAATACTAAAGTACTTGAGCGAAAAAAGAACGGACGAGTATTTTGTCCTCGTCCGTCACTATTTAAGCATCTACAAAAACTGCAAATATTTGGTTGCCTACCTCCATGCCTTCAGGCGTCAGCCACAAGCGCTGTTTTACTACATCGTAATGAAGATAACCCTGCTCCACAAACCGCTGCAGCTGCTTGCTGTAGCGCTCCCACACGTCCACACCAAAGCGCTCGCGAGCTTCCTTTAGGTCAGCTCCGACGCTGCGACGCAGACCCATAAACATGAACTCCTCCAGCTGTTGCGCTAGCGTAATTGCTTCTATAGAGTAGAGTTCACTGCTGCGCCAGCTTGCAGGCGTCATGACCCGTGCGGCGGTGATGTATTCTGGGACGGTGCTGATGGCGGTGCGACGATAGGCTATTGTTGTATTTTCACAGACTGAAGCTACATTCTCTTCAGTAGAGCTAGTTTGAGGCCAACAGGTATGTGAACTGCTCGCTTGTGAGGCATCGGCGTAGTATGTGTTACGCCTATCCGTTGCAGCCTTGTCATTTACGTCGAAGCCGCATCCAGCAGCTCCGAAGGCAATATAAGGATGGTACTGCCAATAAACTGTGTTATGTCTTGAGTATTGCCCGTTTTTAGCGTAATTGCTAATTTCGTAGCGCTCAAAGCCCGCTTGGGCCAGCTTGTCCTGCACTAGCTCATACATGTCCGCTGTCAAATCCTCATCCGGTAAAAGCATTTTGCCTTCATCCACTAAACGCTCTAAGGGCGTGCCCTCCTCCACAATGAGCCCATATATTGACATATGCTCAATACCTGTTTTAATGAGTCGCCCCACAGTGTCCTCTAGGCTAGCTAGCGACTGTCCTGGCAGTCCGTATATCAAATCGCAGCTAATACGCTTAAAACCAGCTAGCTTGGCCATTTCTATAGCTTGCAAGGCCTCGCTAGCGCTATGGATACGTCCAATGGTACGCAATTCTTCATCCTGTAAGGACTGCACTCCGAAGCTGATGCGGTCGAAGCCTGCGGCACGCAGGCATTTTAGCTTCTCTAAATCAGCAGTACCCGGATTGACTTCGATAGTTGCTTCCACGGGCTCTTGCCAAAAGCTGCAGGCCTTCAGCGTTGCCACAATGCGCTCAAGACAGTCAATGGGAAGCACGCTGGGTGTGCCACCTCCGAAGTAAATAGTTGCGCCAGCTGCTACCTTAGCTGCTTCATCAGCACGCACTTCAATTTCATGGCACAGAGCATCAGTATAGGCACGCATTTCCCTTTCACCAAAGCAAGCATAGGAAGCAAAATCGCAATACAAGCACTTCTGCTTACAGAAAGGAATATGCACATAAATCGCCCTATATTGTTGACAAACGTTCTCTTCTAGAATTTCCATTCTTGTTTTTCCTTATTTAAGAAACAGTTGTTGATAAAACAATTATTCTGTGCTATAATTTACTGGACAACCGTGTTTCAGGGTGGTTTGGCCTCCAGTCACGAAGGAGGTGATGCTGTATGAAGAACTACGATTTCAAAGATCTTATGTCTTTTGGTATGTTCCTCTTGGCATTGCTGACTTTCATTCGCTTGATGGTCCAGTAAAATAATTTTCCTTAAAAAGAAAATCCATCCCAAACTTGGCAGAGCGCGGGATGGATTTCTTCTTTCCTAAACAAAGCCAACCCACCTTGTGGGCGGTTGTCTTTCTATTTCTATTATAGCATATTATAAAGTTTTTGCAAGCACCTTAAATCTTTGCCTTCAGCTCAGCCAGCTTGGCCTCCTGTGCTGCCAGAACCTTATCGCCTATAGCAAATTGCTTCTCGTTTTCCGAGAAGGCCGGGCCGCCATAGGAGCGACGTGCTTCTACGCAGTTGGCCGGGTCAAGGGCAGCCATCAAATCGCTTTCAAAAAGCTCGGAGAATTGCTTGTATTCCTCAATAGGAATTTCCAACAGGAATTTACCCTTTTCAATAGCATAGGCTACGCATTTGCCAACCACCTCATGGGCCTGACGGAAGGGCAAGCCCTTGCGTACCAAATAATCGGCCAAATCGGTAGCGTTGGAGAAGTCGTGAGCCACAGCCTGCGCCATCTTATCCAC
>SFRS01000087.1 GCA_004562175.1 bacterium
TTAAAGTATGTTTGTCCCGATTACAGAGTAAAAAGTATTTTTGACATTTCCCCGAAATGGTTAAAGCGTAATGGCTACATGAAGATTGTTGTTGATATCGACAACACCCTGCTGCCCCGCGATAAGAATCTTGTTGGTCCCCGTGCTATGACCTGGATTCGCCAAATGCATCAGCTGGGCATCAATGTGGCTTTGATTAGCAATAACGGTGGCGACCGTATTAAGGCTATCACTCGCCAAACTAATTTGGGTACTATTATGCGTGCAGCAAAGCCCATGCCCATGGCTTATAAGCAAATCACTAAAGCTATGGGTGGGGGCAAAATCCTCTTCATTGGCGACCAGCTGATGACTGACGTTTTGGGTGCCAAGATTTCCGGTCATCCGGTAGTTTGGGTGCAATCTCTGGGTGGCAAGGAGCATTTCATTACCCGTTGCACGCGCAAGCTGGAAAAATTCTTCGCCGGTCGCTTGGTGAAGAACAATATGATGCCTAAGGAGCGCGTATTATGAAAATTGCCCTGCTGCAGCTAGCCATTTTGGAAAAGAATAAGGAAGCCAATGTGGCTCATGGACTGCAGTTAGTGCGCGAGTACGCACCGGGCCACGATGTCATCGTGTTGCCGGAGGTGTGGACTACGGGCTATAGTCTTGGTCATTTGGACACTGAGGCTGAAACGGAGGCTTCTCCTGTTTTGGCGGAGCTGCAAAAAATTGCAGCAGAGTGCCAGTGCGCCATTGTGGCAGGTTCTATGCCCATGCGTCGGGAGGGGAAGGTCTATAATACCTCTGTGGCGATTAGTAAGAGCGGTACCCTTGTGAATATGTATGACAAAGTGCATTTGTTTGGCCTTTTCAACGAAGAGCGCTTCTTTGCGCCGGGCAATAATTTTCAAGCCTTTGATTTAGATGGTGTTTGCTGTGGCTCCACCATCTGTTATGACATGCGTTTTCCGGAGCTGTTCCGCCATTTGGCGCTTCAGGGAGCGCAAATTATCTTCTGTCCTGCCGAGTGGCCTACGGCCAGAGGCGATATTTGGCGTTTGCTAGCCCAAGCACGCGCTGCAGAAAACCACACCTTTGTGGTGGCTGTGAATTGTGCCGGAGTATTTAAGGGTGCGCCCTTTTTTGGCCATTCCATGGTCATTGCTCCCAGTGGCAGGATTGTGGCTGAGGCAGGTAGTGAGGAAGAAGTCATTTCCTGCGAGATTGATTTGGCAGAAATTGCCAAGGTGCGCAGTCGGCTCAATGCTTTGGCCGATGTGCGCAAGGAGTTGATTCACTAATGCATTATAATTGTATGCCCAAGCAGGACTGAATGTGGTGCTGGCTGCCGTGCCTCCCGATGCTCCCAAGGATGTGAAGCATATTTTAGGCTTCTATTATGGTAATGGCGAAAACATTCTCATTCGTGAGAATGGGGGACGTTTGGAGCTTTTGTACCGCTTTGCTATGCAGGACAAGGCCTTTGGGGGCTCCAATATCTATCCCTTGGTGAAGGAGCATTTTGACTCCTATACCTTGAATGAGGCGGGCCCCATGACCAGCTCCGAGTCCAGCGTGCGTTTTGAGCGCGACCCGGATGGGTATGGTATTTCCTGTCGTGTGGGTGGGCACGTCTATAGTCGCGCCTTTGTGGGCAGAACCACGGGTGAGCGTGGTAAGGAGTTTCGCTTTGCGCCCCACTCCGCCGAAGAGTGGGCCAAGCTGCGGGCGGAGGCCGCAGCGGCTGTGATGCCGGCAGCGCTGGCCGCAGGCCAGCAGGTGGAGCTGGTGGAGGCTAGCACCATTGCCGGAGTAAAGCTTGATTCTGTTTATGGTCGCGCCGACAATTGCTTTGGCGCGCCGCTTTACTCCAGCGAGAAGCTATACGTGGGCCAGGAGGTGGCCGCAGCCCTGGACAGGGTCCAGCGGCATTTGGCAGCCTTCGGCTATGGCTTAGTGCTGTGGGATGCCTATAGACCCTGGAGCGTCAGTAAGCTGGCTAATTTGGCTTTGCCTCCGGACAGCAAGGGGATGCTGGAGGACCCGGAGACAAAGGGCAGCGCTCACAATACCGGCAACGCCGTGGATGTGAGCCTGTACGATTTGGCGACGGGGGAGCAGGTGGAGATGATTTCCGGCTTCGATGAGCCTTCCTTCAGGCAGTTCGCCAGCTACGCTGGCGGCACCAGCAGGCAGCGCTATCTGCGTGATTTGCTGCGTGAGGCTATGGAGCTTTATGGCTTCAAGGGCATCGAGATGGAATGGTGGCATTTTGACTATAAGCCCTCTACAAAGTGGGCACATTTGAATAAAAGTTTTTGATGAGGTGAAAATTATGAACGTATACGATAACGCAAACGAACTGGCAAAGGCAATGCGCGAAAGCCATGAATTCAAAAAATTGAAGGAGGCAACTGCAACCTTGAACAAGGATGCGGACGCCAAGAAAATGGTGGACGAATTTTTGGCCTTGAACCAACAAGCAGAAATTGAAAAATACCAAGGCAAGGAGCCCAGCAAGGAAACTACGGAAAAGATTCAAAAGCTGTATGGTATCCTGTCCTTGAATCAAGATGCTATGCAATATCTGAATTCCTTTATGCGCTTCCAGATGATGCTGGCTGACGTAACCAACTCCATTCAAGATGTAGTTAAAGAAGCAATGGGTGAAAAATAATGGACTTGCAGGCTATTTTTGCAGGCTGCACTACCAAGCCCCTGCTTGTGGCAGAGCCCATGGCCAAGCATACCTCCTTTCGTATTGGTGGTCCTGCCGATTTGCTGGCCCAGCCCGCCGACGAGGCGGAGCTAGCCGCTTTGTTGCAGGTGGCAAGTGAGCATGCTGTACCCGTGACCCTCATTGGTAACGGCTCCAATCTTTTGGTGCGCGACAAGGGTATTCGTGGCCTTGTGATCAAGCTGGGCAATTTGTTCAGCGGCGTGGAGGTCTGTGGCAATACACTGACCTTTGGCTGCGGCGTGTCCTTGGCTATGGCTTCTAAAAAGGCTGCAAGCCTGTCCTTGAGTGGTTTGGAGTTCGCCGTGGGTATTCCCGGAACCATTGGCGGCGCAGTGTATATGAACGCCGGTGCCTATGATGGGGAAATGGCCAAGGTGGTCACCAAGGTGCGGGTGATGGATGAGCAGGGCAAGACCAGCGAGCTGGCAGCCAGCGAACTAGACTTTGCTTATCGCCACACAGCTCTGCAAAATAGTGGACGCATTGTCACCAGTGTGACTGTAAGCCTAGTCCCGGGCGATGCTGACGCTATTGCCGCTAAGATGGCCGATTTTAGCCAGCGGCGCATTAGTAAGCAGCCCTTGGAGCTGCCCAGTGCCGGCAGCATGTTCAAGCGTCCACCGGGATATTTTGCAGGTACGCTCATCGACCAAACGGGCCTCAAGGGTTATACCGTGGGCGGAGCGCAGGTTTCTACCAAACATGCAGGCTTTGTGGTGAATATTGGTGGCGCCACTGCCAGCGATGTGTTGCAGCTTATAAGCGATGTGCAAAGCAAGGTTTTTGCAGCTCACGGCGTGCACTTGGAGCCTGAGGTGCTGGTTTTAGGGGAAGAATAAGCCGTAAGGGAGAAGTTTACGTGGATAACTTATTAAACGATCAGGAAATACATATGCTGGGTCTGCAGGCCTTGATTCCTTGGCTGGAGAGCCATAACTTTGTGGTGGATTATGTACAGCCGGAAAAATGTGCTGTGCCCCATGTTTTTGCTAAAAGCGGAGAGCTGCTAACGGTGATCGTGGCTGCGACCGATATGTATCCTAAAAAAGGTGTTGTCACCGAGGCGGACAAGGCTGCAGCTTTGAAGGTTGCCAATCAGCTGCAAGGCTTTTGCGCAGTGGCTTCCATTGGCTTGGTGAATATTGATGGTGTTGAAGCAGATGACAAGGATTTGATGGGCAGGGCTACAAGGGATGGTCATTACAAGGCTGATTTTAAAGGCTTGGAATACATCCAATTTGAGAACTGAGGTGTAACTATGGATTTGCTAACCGTCGATACTAGTAAATGCTTGCGTTGCGGTATTTGTGTGGAGTGTTGCCCCTCCTGCATTTTAAGCTTGGGGGAAAACGGGCCTGAGTGCCATTTTGATCGTGGCTGCATGAGCTGTGGTCAATGCGTCGCAATTTGCCCCGTGGGCGCCTTGGATAACAAATACGCACCTTTGGCAGAGCAGCGTCCGGTGACCAAGCCTGTGCTGGACCCGGAAACAGCCTACGAGTTTTTGCGCATGCGTCGCAGTGTGCGTACCTTCAAGCCCCAAGCTCCTACGGAAGAGGAAATTACTCGCCTCCTTGATGTGGCACGTTATGCACCTACCGCGGGCAATTCCCAAGGCATGTATTACGTGGTTATCCGTGATGCGGAAAAAATCAAGGCTATTGCCGATGCTGTGGCTAATTGGATGGAAGACGAGGTGGCTGCCGGTACGGAAAACAAGCGCTATTTTATGACTGTGCTGCGCGCTTATCGCGAGCGTGGGCAGGATATTATTGCCCGCCATGCACCCTGCCTGATTTTTGCCTTGGCCCGCCGTTTGAATATCACCGGCGTTTCTAACGCAGAGCAAAGCTGGGCTTACGCCGAACTTTTTGCACCTACCATTGGCCTTGGCACTACTATTGCCGGCTTTATCCAAAGCTGTGGTATTGCAGGATATAAGCCGCTGTTGGATTTGGTGGGCGTTCCTGCTAAGCAAAAAATTGTCGGCACTCTGATGGTTGGCTATCCAAAGTATAAATTCAAGCGGATGCCTGAGCGTCAGCACCTGAAGGTCGATTTCCAAGACTAAGTACTAAACCTATAAGAAGAAAAAGAGCCGTTAAGTGAGCTGTGTAACTCACCTAACGGCTTTTGTAATGAAGATATGGGGGACAAGCTTGCCATGGTCATTAGGCTCTTGGCACTTTTGCTTGATAAATACGGTGGATCACCTTTTTTGGTCAAATTTTAGGTCAAAGATATTTTCCAATGTTACGATGTCAAAAACACAAAAAAAGAACCGCCATCACTAGCGGTTCTTGAGCTTACAATTTGGTCGGGGCGGCGAGATTCGAACTCACGGCCTCTTGTACCCGAAACAAGCGCGCTACCAAGCTGCGCCACGCCCCGACAATTTCACTGACATTTGCACATCAGGAACGTATTACATTATAAAGCAAAAGTGGTCTTTTGTCAACAACTTTTTGCCTCATTTCCGTAAACTACTTTACATTCTCCTAAGCTAAGGCTCGCACTTACCGGTATCAACAAGCACGACTGTAGGAGTTCACCAAGCTCAGCTTAGCCCTGGGTTACAACGCGAATGCTGGTAACCTCGAAAGCCTCAGCAATGGCCGGCAAAATTTCTCTTTCGATATTGGTGCGGTGCAGCTCGCTTTCAGCAACCAGCATAATGCGAGTATCAGCATAGTTGATATTGTGCACTCTGCTTACCAAGCGCTTGAAGGTGTCCTCACCAATAATCTCCTTCAGCTTTTGCAGACGAGCAAAAACCTCCGGCTTTTCCTTTTGCATTCTAACCTCCAAGGGAGTAAAGGGAATTGTTACCACACGAGCGTCACGAGCCAGGACAAAATTTTCCTCGCCCTCGCCAGGTACTACTAAATCTTCACGCATTTTCTATTCCTCCATCTTCTGTAATATCAATAAACCTGCTCAAGGCAAGATTTGTTCCCTAATATTATATGACACAAAGACTTTTCAGTCAAGCAGCAGGAATTTTCACTTTCAGGTAGAATATAAAAAGAAAATATTTTAGGAGGGTGAGTTATGTCTCTCAAAGAAGATTTCAAAAAATTTGCTATGCGCGGCAATGTTATAGATATGGCCGTTGGCGTAATTATCGGCGGTGCCTTTGGCAAAAT
>SFRS01000088.1 GCA_004562175.1 bacterium
GTTCTTGTCGATGTAGGGCAGGCCCAGCTTAATATCGGCAGCCGGGGATTTTACATATTTAGCAACGATGTTTACGACCTCATCCAATTTCTTGGCATCCTTCTTCTCAATGGCTGCTTCATAATAGTAGTTGCAGGCCTTCACATAAGCCTTCATGAAGCGATTGGCAGCTTCCTTGTTCTTCATGAATTCAGGAGAGTAGAAAATTGCGGAGGTTTGGTAGGGAATCAAATCGCCAACCTGTACCACCAGTTTGCCATAGCCAGCCTTTTGGACCTTGGTGATATTGGGCTCGTTAAGAATGCAGCCGTCGATTTGCTTGCTTTCCAAAGCGGCCATAACGGCACTTAATTTGCCCAGCGGCACGATTTCTACATCATTGAGGCTCATGCCTTGGGTTTCCAAAATACGACCCAGCATATATTGGAAGGTGGAGCCCTTGCTGGTGATGCCAATGCGTTTGCCCTTAATATCCTTCAGGGTTTTGACGCCTTTGTTGAAGTTGTCGGTGGTTACGAGGAGTGCGGAGGAGGAATAACCCTTTTGCTCACGACCCTTGTCGGCCACAATACCCAGCTTTTGACCATTGGCGGCCATGTTATACAGGCTGGCAGTGATGCCGGTGGCACCAACGTTAACCTTGGAGGAGGCAGTGGCTACGGCGATGGGATGCGCAGCGTCGAACCATTGGGGCTCGATTTCGAGGTTCTCTTCCGTAAAGAAGCCCTTGTCCATGGCGATGAACAAAGGAGCGCTACTGGTGAGGCGCAGCATACCCAGACTTACCTTTACTTTTTCCTTCGGAGCTGCTTTTTTGGCATCATTGCCACCGCAGCCGGCCAGCACAAGCATCATGCACATGGCCATTAACAATGCTACAATTCTTTTCATAATTAAAACTTCCCTTCTCCCATGCTACTGAGATGTTATACGCTACCATTCTACACCATTTTGGGCAAAGATGCATTATGTTTCGTGAGAATTTTACTAAAATATGATAAAAAAGAGAAATATGTGTGATTTGTAACATTATGACCAAAAAAGATGTTATAATGTTAGTATCTCAAGGAGTAGCTTGGGTGCAGATGAAAGGATGTGTCGGAGTGAAAAGCTCGTGGAAAATAAATTGCTTGGCTCTTGGCTGTGCTTTGGCAGTGGCAGGGCCGGCGGCCGCAGCGGACACGCTGCTGGCCAAAACGGACCTGCGGTTGGAAAAATGTGCTGCCACAGCGGAGCTGTGGGGTGACCGTTTGCCCAATGGTTATAGTGATGATTTGCTGGTCATGCTCAAGGACGAGCAGGGCAAGCTGTTGGCAGCCTATGCGCCCTCTATTAAGGGAGGCTATCATCCCCTGTTAGCCAAGGTGCAAGTGAAGCCGATAGCTAAAAAAGCGACGCCAGTCGCTGACAGCGCAGGCGACAAAGCGCAAAGCGCCGAGACTCGCGAGCAGGATAAAGCTGCGCAGCAGCTGCTGGTGAGCGTGGCTCAGGGCGATTGGCAGGCGAACACTGAGTTTCGCGTGCTGGATTTTGCGGATGTAAAGCAGGTTAAGGAGCTTTTTAGTGCTGCAGACAGCATGGGAATAGTGTCTAGAGCGTATATTAAGGAAGGAAAGCTACATGTTACCCTGCAGGATGGACAGCATAACGCAACTGCTTTGCCCAAGGGCGTAGAGACCGGCAAGCTTTATTATGGCGGCCTATATTCCTTGACAGCTCACGATGTGGACGGGGATGGACAGGAGGAGCTTTTGGGCTCCCAGCAGCTTGTCGGCGGCAAGCAAAATGTGGCCGATGTGGGTGCTATTTGGCAGCTCAATGCTGAAGGAAAGTGGAAGCATACCAATATGACCATTATGACAACCACGCCAACGCCAAAGAGTAATACCGTGAATGATGGTCAAAAGGTCGCAACAGGGGTTATTCTACCTCGTAAAATGGTGGTGCCCGGTGGTGAGGCTACCTATCCTGTGTTTGTAAGTGAGGATGTGGAGCTGCAAAATAAGGTTAACAAGCTCTTGCAAGCTGAATGTCAGGCGTATTTAGATAGCTTTTATAAGGGGAAGGCGGATATGGCCTTCAAGGTTATCACTGCTAGCGACAAGCTGCTTTCCTTGCAGCTTATCAGTGGTAAAACTAGCTTCATCCATCATCACATCAATTTGGATCCGCAAACTGGAGAGCTTATTAAGCTGGAGCAAATTCTCAACACTAAAGATCCTGATTTAATACCTTTACTCAGACTCTTATGCACGAATAAAAGCATGATGCTGGAGCAAAAGCTACCTGCTGAATGGTATATTGAAGGGAAGAATTTATTCCTCCTGCAGCGCATTTGCGGCAAGGATGAGGCGGCAGGCTTTGCTTTGGGGAACCTGCATAAATTTGTGTTAGATAAGAAATGGCTGGAGAAAAAATTCTGACTGACCAGTCAGTATTTTTTGCAAAATGGAGAAAACAGAAGAAAATTAAAGTAAAATGTGCTTAATTTGTCTAAATGGCGTTTGCTTTATCTTTTCTGTTTTAGTATAATGTTATCATTCTGAAACTGGGTCATAGTGAGTTTTTATACATATATATTGTGATGGTTTCTGAGTAGTAGTATAAGGAGGTTTTTATATGTTTAGTTTTATTCGCTCCTGCCGTGGGAAAAAGGCCTTGGCGGCTTCTCTGGCAGTGGCAATGATGCTGACGGTGGCTGGCTGCGCTAAAAAAGAGCAGGCACCTGCCCAAGCAACCCTTGTAAAGACCATGCAGGTAATCAAACGTGATACTCCCCTCGTGTATGATTACACTGGTTTTGTACAAGCTCAACAGGAAATGGAGTTAAAGGCCCAGGTTAGTGGCCAAATCACCGGTAAATTTTTTAAGGGTGGTGACACTGTAGTCGCAGGTCAAAAGCTTTATACTATTGATCAACGCACCTACCAAGCTAATTTATTGAATGCACAGGCAGGTCTGGCAAATGCTCGTGCAACGCTGGCTAATGCTGCTCTGAATGCAGAACGCTATACCAAGCTGTACGAGAATAACGCTGTTTCTAAGCAGGTATTGGATAATGCTTTAACCCAGCGTGACCAAGCGTTGGCGGCTGTTAATGCCCAGGAGGCCATGCTGGAAAATGCAAGAATCAGTATGACCGATACCACTGTTACAGCCCCCTTTACCGGACGTATTGATACGAACGCTGTGGAGGTTGGCAACTATGTAGTAGCAGGGCAGACTACCCTGACCAAGATCTCCAACACCAATCCCGTATACATTCAATTCACTATGGCAGAGCCGGAATATTTGAAGCTCTCTGCTTCTAAGGATAACAATGGTGGCGCTGCGTTGGATAATCTGACCGCAGTGCTCAGCGATGGCTCTACCTATGACTTGAAGGGTAAAATTGCCGAGGTAAACCGTGGCATCAATGATAACACCGGTACCTTGACAATTAAGGCTCTCTTTGATAATCCTGCTCGTCGTTTGCTGCCGGGTATGTTTGCTCATATCCAGGCTACTGCTGGCATTCAGCAAAACGCAATGCTTATTCCTAAGCGTGCTGTTACCGAAATGCTGTATAAAAAGTTCGTCTATGTTGTTGGCGCTGATAATAAGGTTACCATGAAGGAAATTATCCTTGGCCCCAGTGTTGGTCGTCTGTACATGGTAGAAAGTGGCTTGAATGGTGACGAAACTCTGGTAGTTGAAGGCACTGGCAAAGTTCGTCAAGGTGCAGAGGTTAAGGCACAGCCTATGACCGAGGCAGATCTTGATACCACTGAGAAGACTCAAAAAAAATAAGGAGGTAAGCTAAGTGGCACGTTTTTTTATTGATCGCCCTGTCTTTGCGATAGTGTTAGCGATTTTGATCACCTTACTGGGTGCCCTTGCCGGTTTCAGCTTGCCTATTGCTCAATATCCTAATATTACTAAGCCCCGTATTTCTGTAGAAACGAACTATGTAGGCGCGAGCGCCGACGTAGTTGAAGAGGCCGTTGCTCAGGCCATCGAGCAGAAGGTCAGCGGCGTAGAAAATATGCTGGATATGAGCTCCGTCAGCACCAGTAATGGTCAATACAAGCTTAATGTTCAATTTAACCTGGAGAAAAATGCTGATATCGCTTCTGTAGAGGTACAGAACCGTGTATCCCAGGCCAACAGCTCCATGCCTAGCGAGGTTAGTGCTTATGGTATTACCACCGCTAAGGAATCTGCTGAAACCATTATGTATTTTGGCTTGTATTCTCCTAATAATACCTATGATGGCATGTTCCTGCGTACATACGCCGATGCGAACTTTATCGACGCAGTAAAGCGTGTTAAAGGCGTATCCACCGTTAGTGAATATGGTCCGGAATATTCCATCCGCCTGTGGCTGAATCCTGAAAAAATGGCACAGCTGGGCGTTACCGTGGATGATATTTCCACTGCTATTAAAACCCAAAACATTCAGGCCGCCGTTGGCTCCATCGGTGACCGTCCTACCGCTGCTGAGCAGGAAAGAACCTATTCTGCCAGCGCTCAAGGTCGTTTGAAGACTGTAGAAGAGTTTGGCAATGTTATCGTTCGTACTAATAAGGGTGATAACCTGAAGCTGCGTGATATCGCGACCATCAAGGAAGGCCCGCGTAACGACATGGTTGTCAGCCGCTTGAACGG
>SFRS01000089.1 GCA_004562175.1 bacterium
GATTGAATATGCTCGCAGTATTTTGCAGGAAATTACTACTTTAAATTTTGAAGCAACGGATAAATGCTGCTCTAAGTAAAACCGTTTGTGTTGTGCAGACGGTTTTGTATTCTAGCTATATATCGATAAATAGCAATATGTGAATATAAAAAGGAGTTTTGAGAACATGTTTGATTTCATCATCCAGCAAGTTTTAGGCATGCAATGGCTCAGCGAACTAATTTGGCAGCTTTTAGAGGGGAGCTTCGGGGCAACACAGGCCTCTCCCATATGGGGCAGCGTGCATTTCTTCCTTTACGACACTATTAAAATCTCCATTTTGCTGGTGTCCTTAATTTTTATGATTACCTACATCCAGTCCTATTTCCCGCCGGAAAAAACCAAGCGCATATTGACCAGCTTTCGCGGTGTCAAGGGTGCGATTATTGCTGCTCTTTTGGGTACGGTTACACCCTTTTGTTCCTGCTCCAGTATCCCTATTTTCATCGGCTTTACGAGAGCAGGCCTGCCCCTCGGCATGACCTTTTCCTTCTTGATTTCTTCGCCCATGGTGGATTTGGCCTCTATGCTTATGCTGATGAGCTTTTTCGGCAGTAATTTCGCAGTTGCCTATGTAATCATGGGTTTAGTTTTGGCTGTGGCAGGGGGCCTTTTAATTGATGCCATGGGCATGGAGCGCTTTCTGCGCCAATATAATGATCCTATTCGTGATTTTTATAGTGAGTCGGAGTATTTCAACCAAAAACAAAGGCTTAATTATGCCTACAACGATACTAGCATCATCGTGCGCAACGTCTTTCCCTATGTGCTCGCTGGCGTGGGCATGGGAGCTTTTTTGCACAATTGGGTGCCACAGGAGTGGATTTTATCTGTGCTGGGCTCTAAAAATGCCTTTGGCGTAGTTCTAGCAACCCTGATAGGCGTACCGATTTACGCTGATATTTTCGGAACCTTGCCCATTGCAGAAGCGCTCTATTTGGCAAAGGTTCCGGTTGGCACTATCCTTGCTCTAATGATGTCAGTAACGACACTTTCTATGCCTTCACTTATTATGCTGAGTAAGGTGCTGACCGAGCGTCTATTATTCACCTTCATTGGCATTGTTGTAGCAGGTATCATCTTCATAGGTTATGCATTCAATTTCTTGTGGCGCTAAAAACGTAGCAACATCAAAAAATCCCCTGCCGAAGCTAGGGGATTTTTTATTTGGAGAGTTAGAGCAGCTCCTGAAAGCGTTGGTTGAGTTCTGCTTCGGCCTTATCTACTTTGCTTTTAGCTTTGGCTTGCCACTCTTCCTGCTTGGTTAAATGCTTGTCGGCTTCCCTCAGCATCAGCTGTAGCTCCTCGGGCTGTGGTCCGCCCTTCACCGCTCTGTTGTGTACGATAGCTACAGGGTCAAGGCAGGAGCGAAATTCGCTTTCTTTTAAGGGCAAGCGCTGGGGCAGGGAGCTGTCCTCTGCTGCCAATTGCGCATAAATCCTGCATGCTTCAGCGTAGGTGAAGGTGGCCGGGGTAACGTTGTTTTGGCGGGCGTAGGTCACAATCTCCGAAGCAAAGTGGTGTCCCGTGCGGAAGGGTACTTCGTACTTGCGCATCAACACATCGGCAATTTCTTGGGAGCAGGTCCAGTCCAGATTGAGCTCCTCCAAAGCTCGCTCCGGCTTCACCTCCAAGGCATTGAGGATGCGATTAAATTGCTTTACCACACTAATGGTCTGTTTAGTGAGCTTATCCGTGCCCCGCAAACGACCATCCGCCATGCCGGCAGGAATATTGTGGGCTCTGAAGCTTCCCTCCACGGCCATGCCTAGCAGGGTGGAGCAATCCGTGCGCGCCCGATTGAGAATGCCAGGGTTGCGCTTTTGGGGCATGGCACTGGAGACATATGTGTTACCATTGCCTTCCTTGAGCAAAATCCAAGGACGGGGCTGAGCATATTGCTGCATAATTTCTTCGATGAAGCCACCGATATGAATGGCAATACTGCTGGAGATGCCGCCCATTTCCAGAGGTGCTTCCTGCGGGAAAACCTGTCCGGCGTCGTAGGTGTTGTAGGCGATGCCGTCGAAGCCTAAGAAATGGGCCATTTTATCACGATTTAAAGGCCAACCCGTGCCATTTAAGACGCAGGCACCCATGGGAGAGCGATTAACCCTAGCATAATAGGCTTGCAGTCGGTCCATATCACGCGAAAAAGCATCGTTATAAGCCAAGAGGTAGTGAGCCAAGCTGTTGGGCTGAGCAGCTACACCGTTAGTATAATTGGGCAGGACAGTATCCTGATTCTTTTGCGCCAACGCTACTAAACTACGTTGCATAATGTTTAACTCTTGCGCCAAGTCCAGCAGTTGTTCTCTTTGCATGGCTAGGCTCACTGTGGTCAACATGTCTTGGCTGGAGCGACCGGCGTGCAGCTTGGTTATTTCCGGACCTGCTGCTTGAATGAGCAAGGGCTCGAAGGTGATGACCAAAGTGGGCCTTGCTCCATCAGATCTGTCACCCTGCTCCAATACTGCTTTGATGCCGTGGGCAAAGCGGTGTCCCTGATCCGTAGTGAGCAGTTTTTCCTCCGTATTGATTACGGCAGTGGCCTTGTTAATTTGACCAAGCCAAAAGAAATTATCACGCTTGGCTGCTTCCGTGATTCCGGTCAAGGCTATCACAGCTGCAAAGGCAGCCACCGATAGAGTTTTTCCTAGAGAAAATGCAAGCTTGCGCATATCATAAGCCTCCTCAATACCATTTGTTTAGCTAGTATATTCGCTAAAAAGGCTGCAAAACCTTCTAGGCTGGGTAGAAAGTGCTTGTAATACTAATTTACACTAAAAAAAGCAGCGGGCTCCTGTCATTTCCTGCAACATTCATTACAATAGTCTGACAAAAAAGTAAAATATGTTAAAACACTACGATTTTACTTGCATTATCAGAGCACTTCATATACAATATAGTGTATACTAATCAATGCCTATTGGAGGGAAGTTTTATGACCATGACATTACGTGAAGAGGCCCTGAAATTACATTTAGACAATAATGGTAAAATTGCAGTTAGCTGCAAGGTGCCCATTGCCAACCGCCATGATTTGGCTCTGGCTTATACCCCCGGTGTTGCTGAACCCTGTAAAGATATTAAAGAAGATAAAGGCTTATCCTTTGAATACACCTGCCGTGGCAACATGGTAGCCATCATCAGCGATGGTACCCGCGTGCTGGGCTTGGGTGATATTGGTCCTGAAGCTGCCATTCCTGTTATGGAAGGCAAGGCTGCTCTGTTCAAAACCTTTGGCGATGTGGACGCAGTTCCTGTTTGCTTGGGTACCAAGGACCCGGATGAATTCATCCGCACTGTAAAGATTTTGGAGCCCAACTATGCTGGCATCAACCTGGAGGATATTTCTTCTCCCAAATGCTATGACATTGAAGACCGCCTGAAGGAAATCGCTGATATCCCCGTTTTCCATGATGACCAACACGGCACTGCTATCGCTTGCTGCAGCGCAGTAATCGGCGCTCTGCGTTATGTGAAGAAGGATTTCCGCACTGCTCGCTTCGTAGTTAATGGCTGCGGCGCTGCTGGCTCCGCTATTGGTCGCCTGCTGGTAAACATGGGCGCCCAAAATGTTATTATGGTTGATCGTTGGGGCATCCTCTATGATGGCATCGACCAAAAGCTGGACCGCATCCAAGCACAATTGGCTAAGACTACCAACAAAGAAAAACTGCAAGGCACTTTAGTTGATGCTGCTAAGGGCGCTGACGTTTTGATTGGCGTATCCGCTCCCAACGTATTTACTAAAGAAATCATGCAAAGCATGGCTGAAAAGAATGTTGTTTTTGCACTCGCAAATCCCGTGCCCGAAACCAGCTATGACGCTGCTAAAGAAGCAGGCGTAACCGTTGCCGGTACTGGTCGCAGCGACCGTCCGAATCAGGTTAACAATGTAGTGGCTTTCCCGGGAATCTTTAAGGGTGCACTTGAGGGACGCGCAACCACAATTACCGAAGAAATGAAATTAGCTGCCGCTAACGCCATTGCAGGTCTTGTGGCAGAGGAAGATTTAAATGAGAACAACATCCTTCCGGAAGCATTCGATCCAAGAGTTGCGGATGTGGTAAGTAAGGCTGTAAAGGATCATATTCAGAAATGATTTCATCCGGCACTGCACCGTTTTACTCCGTAAACCGGTATTATCGTGAATTGTTTGGTGAGAAAGTATATAAACTGTCCCTTGACGGAGGCATGACCTGCCCGAACAGGGACGGAAAGCTTGATACGAGAGGATGCATTTTTTGCAGCGAAGGCGGCTCCGGTGATTTTAGTGCCAGAGCTTCTCTTCCGATACACGACCGGATTACAGAAGCAATTTCATATGTTGCGCCCAAATACAAAGGCGATAAATATATTGCTTATTTTCAGGCATATACCAACACCTATGCTCCTGTGGAATATCTTCGCAATCTTTTTACGGAAACATGTCTTGATCCAAGAATTGCAGGAATTTCAATTGCCACCAGACCGGACTGCCTTGAGGATGACAAAATATCCCTTCTTCAGGAATTAAACCGTATTAAACCTGTCTGGGTGGAACTTGGGCTTCAGACCATAAAAGAATCTTCCGCAGAATATATCAGAAGGGGAT
>SFRS01000090.1 GCA_004562175.1 bacterium
CTTTGCTTTTTTATCACTAGCCGCAGCGGCAATTTTAGTAGCTAACATTTTAGTTTCCATGTAAAAACCTCCTTTTACTCCTTCTTACTGTTTTTCTCTCGATATAATTGCTCTCTATCCTTGGGCTGCAGGTGCTGCCCTGGAGCTTCCTCCTCCTTGACCTCATCCTCCTGCTTTTCCTTGATATAAGGAATGCCCAGCTCATCCAAGGATTTATTGACGGACTGTCTGTCCGCATCCCAATAGCTGACACCGCTGGAATCATCAAACTTGCCATACAGCATGCAGCTACGCATCTTTTCGTCGCCAAAAAGCTTAAAGCTATTGGCGGCCTTCAGCATGGTCAGCGTATTTAAATCCGTGTGAATATATTTGTCCAGCGTTGCCAAAAGACTGCTGATTTTAGTCACGTTTTGCACGGAAAACATTTGCTCCGCCGCCGCCTTGAGGAATTTTTGTTGGCGCTGCACGCGACCAATATCTCCCAGCTCATCGCTGCGGAAGCGTACATATTTACCGGCTGTGGTGCCATCCATATGCTGATAGCCATGCTTAATGTCAATAACTAGATTGGCATAGGGGTCCTCATAATGCATATCCTTATCCACATAAATGTCCACGCCCCCAATCAGATTCACCACTTCAATAAAGCCACGCCAATCAGCTAAGCAATAATAATGAATGGGAACTCTGAGCAAATTGGCCACAGTTTGCTTGGCCATAACAGCGCCACCATAGGCATAGGCAGCGTTGATTTTATCAGGGTCCTTATGCCCAGGCAAAATCACCTTGGTATCACGGGGAATGGACAGCAATGATACCAAATTCTTCTCCGGGTCAAAGCTGAGCAGGATAATTGCGTCCGTGCGCTTGGGCTCCGACTCGGCAGCCTCGCTATCACCATCATCTATGCCCAACAGCAACACGTTGATGCGCTCATTGAGCTTCTCATCCTTGCGAATGGCATCATCCGCAGCTGCCACCACATTTTTCTGGGGTGGATTGATGAAGGTATCGTGGACCCAAACACTGGCCCAAAAAAGTCCTGCCCCAAAAAGCCCTATCAAAATCAGCAGGCACAGCAAGCGTCCCCAACGCAGCTTGCGTTTTTTATGGCGTTGGGGCCTCAGCTCCTCATTTTGCTTTTCTTCCATAAAACACTCCCTGCCAAATCAGTGGGCCTTTGCCGCCAAAATCAACTCATTATAGCCCGCAATGCAATGAGGATGTATCAAAAGTCCACCCTCTAGCAAATAACAAATAGTATTGCTATAGGCCATGAGCATGGCCTTGTCCAAATCCTTGTGCGCTAGCTTGCGCAGCTCCTCCACGCGAGGAAATTCCCGCCCCGGCTCAATCATATCAGCCAGATATACCACCTTGGCCAAAGCGCTCATCCCATCGATACCAGTGGTATGGTACAAAATGCCATCCAAAATTTCTTGGTCAGCCACACCATATTTATGCATGGCATTATACACGCCCAGCTTGGCATGCAGTAAAATTGGTTGGTGCATTTCCACTGCATCAATGGGCAGACCTAGCTCTTGACACTTAGCTATGCTGTCCTTACTGGACACCTCACGCCCACAATCGTGGAGCAAAGCGGCTACGGCAATTTTGTCCTGCGGCAGCCCATGGGCTTCAGCTAGCTTGAGGGCTGTTGCATACACATTTACTGAATGCTTATAGCGCTTGCCAGGAATGCTTTCCTTGAGCAAAGCCTGCATTTCCTCCAAAGTCTTCATTTTCTATCTCCCATTTGACAACCATATAATCCATGTTCATAAATATACTTTTCTACAGCTTGGGGCACTAATCCTGCCAAGCTGGCTCCTTGGCGGATGCGAGTGCGAATTTCTGTGGAGGAAATATCATAAACCGGCGTATCTAAAAGCAAAACTCGTTCTCTAGCTCGTTGGCCCAAATGCTGCACCATTTCCTCCATAGCGCCCTCGTAACCAGGTCGCCACACCGCCACAAACCGGGTCAGCTCCAGCATTTCTTCAATATTGTGCCAGGTATGCAGCTGCGCCACACTGTCCGCACCAATAATAAAGTTCAGCTCCCTGTCCCCATATTGTGCGTGTAGTTGACGAATAGTGTCAATCGTATAGGACACACCTGTACGCTTGAGCTCCATATCCGACACAGTGAAATGAGGATTAGCCGCCACCGCCAGCTCCGTCATGGCATACCGGTCCTGGGCCGGAGCAAAATCCTGACCCAGCTTGTGCGGCGGTACATAAGCTGGGATAAAGATAATTTTTTCTAGCTCCATGCTGTTAAAAACATGCTCCGCCATGCGCAAATGTCCTATATGAATGGGATCAAAGGTCCCGCCTAAAATACCCAAGCTTGTGCCAGCCACAGCCATCCTCCCTCATGCCTCTCTTGAGAATTACTTTATCATATTATTATATCAATTGCTTACATATTCTACAACCTTTTGCAGCAGAATAATTACTGCTAACATGAGAACTAGCAGAATGCTCCTGTCCTTCAAATCAAAAAGCGTCTTGGGCTTGCGCAAAAAGGCCCTTAGAGCCTGCCAATATTCCAGGAAGCTAGCTTCTCTGCTATGCTGTTCACTCTTAGAAGACTCCAAATCCCGTAAATAATTCTTTCTCATGTCAACCTCAAGCTCTACCTAAATAAAATATGGCGAAAAAGACAGTAGCAAGGAGCCACTGTCTTTTTACTTTGCTTTATTCTATTATACTATATTTTGCTGCTTATTCATAGCGCAAAGCGTCGATGGGGTCCAAAAGTGCTGCCTTCCGCGCCGGATAAATGCCGAAGAACAGGCCGATGCCGATGGAGAAAACCACAGCAATGATGATAGCCCAGATGGAAATCACCGTATTCCAGCCGGCAAAATAGCTAATGGCAAAGGATGCGCCTACACCCAGCACCACGCCTAAGCTGCCGCCAACGATACCGATAACCATGGCCTCCAAGAGAAACTGGAGCAGGATATTTTTATAGGTGGCACCCAAAGCCTTGCGAATGCCGATTTCCCGCGTGCGCTCCGTGACGGACACCAGCATTATGTTCATGATGCCGATACCACCCACCAAAAGGGAAATGGCAGCGATGCAGCCTAAGAGCATGGTAATGCTGTTAGCAGTCTCCATCATGGTTTCCATAATGGCTGCCATGTTGCGCACGGTGAAGTCATCATAGGCACCATCCTTAATTTTATGCCGAGTGCGCAGCACCTGCTCCGCCTCCGCCTGGACATCGTTAATCACATTTTCGTTTTCCGCCTGCAGGGTTACTCTTTGCACATAGGTGATGCCCATCATACGGTTTTGCGCCGTGGTCAGGGGGATGTAGACCACATCGTCCTGGTCCTGACCCATACCACTTTGGCCCTTGCTTTTCAGCACGCCAATGACCTGGAAGGGAGCCTTGTTGATACGCATCATCTTGCCCACGGGCTCACCCTCCGGAAAAAGACTTTCGGCCACAGTGGTGCCGATAACAGCCACTCTGCTGCGGCTGGTCAAATCCTTGTTGCGGAAAATGCGTCCGTCCTCAATTTCTAAGCTTTGGATTTCAAAATTACTGGGAGTGGTGCCCTCCACACGGCTAGTCCAGTTTTGGTTCCCGGCCACCAGCTGGTAGCTGCGGTTAACGCTGGCGCTCATGCGCGCCACGCCGTCCACCTGCTTGACGATGGCTTCAGCGTCCTCGTAGGTCAGCTTGGCACCCTCGCCGGCTGCTAGGCGCGCACCGGTGGCCGTGCGGCCGCCGGAGGTGATGACGAGCAAATTGCTGCCCAGCTTGGAAATATTATTTTTGATGTTCTCCTTCACACCAAAGCCCAAGCTCACCATGGCAATCACGGCACCGACACCGATGATAATGCCCAAAAGGGTCAAAAAGGTGCGCAGCTTGTTGGAAATCATGCCATCCAGAGCCATTTTAATTGATTCGTTGAACATGACCTCACCTTCTCTCGTCGCTGACTAGCTTACCATCGCGCATGACTAAAATGCGCTTCGTCTGCTCGGCAATATCCGGCTCATGGGTTACCATGACCACGGTCTTGCCACTATTATTCAAGTATTTAAAGATATCCATAATTTCATAGCTGGATTTAGTATCCAAGTTGCCCGTGGGCTCATCGGCCATAATAATGGCCGGATTATTGATGAGCGCCCTTGCGATGGCCACACGCTGGCGCTGGCCGCCGCTCATTTCCATGGGCTTGTGCTCCAAGCGAGCCCCCAGGCCCACGGCCTCCAAGGCCTTTTTGGCCCGCTCCATGCGCTCCTCTTCACCCACACCGGCGTACACCAAGGGCAGTGCCACATTGGCTTGCGCCGTCAGCTTGCTGAGCAAATTGAAGTTTTGGAAAACAAAGCCAATCTTGGCATTGCGAGTATGGGCCAGCTCGTCATCGTTGTAGCCGGCGATTTCCTTGCCGTCCAAGAAATACTCGCCACTGGTGGGTCTGTCCAAGCAACCCAAAATATTCATCATGGTGGATTTGCCACTGCCCGAAGGACCCATAATGGCGGTAAATTCACCAAAATCAATGCTTACATTCACATGGTCCAAAGCATGCACAATGCTGTCACCCATGATATAGGTTTTCATAATGTCCTTAAGCTGGATAACTGCC
>SFRS01000091.1 GCA_004562175.1 bacterium
AGTAATACTTGATGAGATGAACCTATCACGTGTAGAATATTATTTTGCTGAGATGTTATCTATTCTAGAAATGCCAAACAGAGATGAGTGGATTATAGAGCTTGTTCCAAATAGTTGGAAAACAGACCCTAAAAGAATTATTAGTGGAAAATTAAAAGTTCCAGCAAATATGTGGTACATAGGTACTATCAACAACGATGACTCGACATTTGCTGTAACAGATAAAGTATATGATAGAGCTATGCCAATAGATATAAATGATAAAGGTGTACCATTTGAACCAATAGACACAGAAGCCCAAGATATAAACTTTTCTTATTTAGATAATCTATTTAAAACGGCAATTCAAGAAAACCCAATATCACAATCAACTTTAGATAAAGTAGAACAAATGGACAACTATGTAATACAGCATTTCCGTATTGCTTTTGGTAACCGTATTGTGGCACATATGAAGAAATTTGTTCCAGTATTTGTCGCTTGTGGAGGGGAAGAAATAGACGGAGTTGACTACTTTATTGCTAAAAAAATTCTAAGAAAATTTGAACAATTAAATATTTCCTATATTCGTGATGAAATAGATGGTTATATTGAATTCTTAGATAAGTTATTTGGAAAAGGAAAAATGAAAGAATGTGAAGAATATTTATTAAGACTAAAAAAATTAACATAGGAGGTATCTCATGAATGAACTTGAAATAATAAACTTATATGAACAATCTGATGACAGTGGGCCTGCAAATGACGGTGCTGGGTGACGTGGAAACCTGGATCAAGCAAACCTTGGGCCTGGATCAATTCCGCATTTATACGGGCAAGGTGCGCTCGGGTATTGGCTATGAAAGCTCAAAGGTTGGCAATCAGGACTTGACTACGGACGAGCGTAATCAGTATAATGTATTAGTAAGCAAATACTTAAATAATAATTTCATGTTTGGCTATACTACAAGCTTCGATGCCCTTGACAGGAGTATTTTCGGGCAGTACGATATTAGTAGGCACATGAATATTACCTATTCCAGAAGCTATGACCTGAATGATAAAACTGATAACTGGTATGGCCTGGAATACAAGATAACATTCTAAGATGTACAAATTTTTCTGGAAGGGAGGTGCAAGCATGCTGCAAAGCTATTTAGAGGAGCTGCGTAAAACGCCGCTGTTAGAGCCGGAGGAGGAGCGAAAGCTGTGGGAGCAGTCTGCCAAGGGTGATTTGGCAGCCCACCAAAGGCTAATGACCAGCTACCAGCCCTTGGTTTTTAAAATTGCGGCCAGCTTTAAGCTGCCGGAGGCAGAAACCATGGAGCTCATCCAAGAGGGCATGGTGGGCCTCTTGGAGGCGGCGGAAAGCTACGATTATACGCGTCAGGTAGCCTTCAGCTTGTTTGCCTCCTTCCGGATTAAGGGCAGCATGGTGGATTATTTGCGCCAGAGCGACAGAAAGGGACTCCTTTATTTGGACAGCGAAATCAGCCAAGGCTTCACCTTGAGCGATGCACTGCCCTCGGCGCTGGCCACCCCCATAGAGCTCACTGAGCAAAAGCTGCTGCAGGAAAAGGTAGCGCAGGCCATGGACCGCTTGCCCTTTAAGGAGCAGCAGGTGCTGCAAGGGATGTATTTGGAGGATAGACCGGCTCAGGCTGTAGCGGAGGCCATTGATGTGAGCCTTGGACATGTCTATCGTTTGCAAAAGCAGGGTGTGCGTCGCATTCGCGGCATGCTCTCCCGCTTCATGCACGATTTTAACAAGGAATAAAAAAGCATATTTAGTCTTAAGTGATAGAAAATTAGCGAAAACACAAGAAAATACGATAAAAACAGTGCTAATTGAGAATAATGCACTGTGAAAATCTGCAAAGAATAATGACTTTAATTGGTATAGTTGTGATTACGAGCAGAAGGGGGTATTTTCATGGCGCAGCCCAGTAACTCCTTGTTCCGCCGCATTCGCTCTGTAAAGAGCAGCTTGGACAACGCGGAGCAGAGTTTTTTGGACAACAAGGATATACGCGGCGAGCTGGATTTGATGCTGGCTGAAGCCGAGCTAAAAAATTTGCGCAAGAAAAAGGATGTACCCTGGAGCTGGAATAGACAGCTATTCGCTGTTTGTGCGGCGGTGCTGCTGGTTTTGGCAGGTGTGGGCGGTTGGTATTTTGCCCGTGGACACTACAAGCAAAGGGCCAAGGTAAATGTACCACCAGTGCAAAATAATGTTGAGCTGGCCAAGAGCTCTGCTGCTGGTGCTGACCTGAAGCAACAGGACACAGCCTCTGCCAATACGCAACAAGCGCAGAAGAGCCCTGGGAAGGAGTCTTCTCAAGCAAAGGAGCAATCCCAGGTTTCCATATCCAAAGCTGATTTACACAAATTGGTACAATCGGCACGAGTTGAATTGAGCAACTCGAAATAATGCGAAGGAGGACTTCATTGATGAAAAGAACCTTATGGCAGCCTCTGACAGTGGGACTGGCAGCCTTGCTGCTGGCTTTGCCTGCTTATGCTGAAGAAACCCAGGCACTTGATGGGGCGCAGGCTCCGGCAGCACAAACAGCTCCGGCGCAAAAGGAAGAGAATAGACTGGCTCCCTATTTGGGCAAAAAGATTACCAAGCAAATTATTGAAGGTAATGTGGCCATCAGCGAGGAAGAAATTGCGGCGGCCTTGAAGACCAAGCAGGGCATGGATTTCACCGAGGAAGGCCTCAGCCAAGATTTGAGTGCTATCTATGATTTGGGTTGGTTCTATGACATGCATCCTGAATTCAAGCTGGTGCCCGAGGGTGTGCAGGTGATTTATCATGTGCTGGAAAACCCCGTGTACAAGGATGTCAAGGTGCATGGCAATACTGTCATCGACGGCAAAAAGGTTGACGCCTGCTTCGACTTGGAAAAGGATAAAATTGCCAATCTGAAGCAAATCAATAAATGCGTGCAAAAGCTGGAGGAGGAATATCGCTCCACCGGTTATATTTTGGCTCGTGTGACGGATGTGCATATGGAGCAGGACGGCACCCTGCAGGTGACTGTGAATGAGGGTCTGGTCGAAGGCTTCAAGGTCAAGGGTAACAAAAAATGTAAGGATTACGTTATTACCCGCGAAATGAAGCTGAAGCCCGGCAAGCCCTTTAACGCCAAGGATGCCCGTCGTAGTATGCAACGCGTGTATAATTTGGGCTATTTTGAAGACGTAAATGTGAAGCTGAACCCCGGTCGCGAGCCCAACTCCGTTGAGGTTGAAATCGACGTAGTGGAAATGAACACAGGTACCTTTGGTATCGGCGCCGGCTACAGCAATGCGGACGGCTTCGTTGGTATGATTTCTATTGGTGATAAAAACTTCCGCGGTACCGGCGACAAGATCAATATTCGTTGGGAATTCGGCGGCGAGGATAACAAGAACTATGATTTCAGTTATACTCGTCCTTGGCTGGATGACAAGGAAACAGCTGCAACCATCAATCTGTACGATATCACCAATGAATATGCGGACTACGATATCAACGGCGATGAGATTGCTCGCTACGACAAAAAGCGTCGTGGCCAAGAGTTGACCTTCAGCCGCAAGACTCACAATGAGTTTATCAGCAACTACATAACCCTGAAGAATCGTGATGATATCTATAAGGGCGAAGCTGATGGCTATGAGGGCGACAAGGATCAATATTATGAGGACCGTTTTACTACTGAAAGTGGCAAGTATAAAGGCTGGATGCCGGATACTGCTGAAAAGCGTCGTAAGGAGAACTTCGGCGTAACTCGCTCCATCACTCTGGGTCGTATCTTCGACTCCCGTGATAATGTATATGATCCCCATGAAGGCAAGCGCATGGCCTATAGCGTGGAATGGGCCGGCGGCTTAGGTGGCGACTTTGACTTCACCAAATTCACCGCTGATTGGCGCTACTACTTCCGTGCCGGTGGCGAAAATGTGTGGGCCTTGAACTTGGGTGCAGGCTATGCTGATGGTGACATGCCCCTGTCTCAACGCTTTGCTATGGGTGGCAGCGATACCCTGCGTGGCTATGAGGATGACCAATTCCGTGGCAACAGCATGGTGAAGGCTACCTTGGAATACCGCTTCCCCATCGTGAAGAAGGTGCAGGGCGTGCTCTTTACGGATAATGGCTATGCTTGGGACAAGCGTCATGAGGATGATTTTGACTTTGGCCTGATTAAGAATAGCTATGGTGTGGGCCTCAGAATTAACTCTCCCTTGGGTCCTGTAAAACTGGATTATGGCTATGGTGAGGACGGTGGCAAGTTCCACTTTAGCTTTGGTGGTCAGTTCTAATCAGTACAAATTAGGAGCAGATGCTGCTATGAAGCTGAATAAGATTTTCATTCTTGCTGCAATGACATGCTTGCCATTGCAGCAAGCTTTTTCTGCCCCCATTGAAGGTGTTGCTGTAAACGTTGTGGACACGGGCGGCGGCACCAGCCCGGTGCTGCTGCAAAAGATGAGCAGCAGTATGCAGGTGGTGGCGAACCAATTATTTATCGATAAGGATGACGGTGCCATTGCCGCCGCCCAAGGGGACTACAAGCGCCTTTTGACGGAAATAGGCGAGCGTGTATTCACGGGCTATGAGCTGGTGGATGT
>SFRS01000092.1 GCA_004562175.1 bacterium
GCCTTGGAGCGGGATGATGCCAAGCTACCCATCATCGCTATGACAGCGGATGCCTTTGCAGAGGACATGCAGCACTGCTTGGCGGTGGGTATGACTGCTCATATGGCCAAGCCCATGGATATGGAGAAGCTTATGAACCTGCTGGGGCAGGTGTGTGGGAAATAATAAGGAGAGCAAGATGATGGATAGTATCCCTAAAGGAACGGAATGGTCCACAACACTGGAGCAGCTGCGCTCTAGTGTGGAGGAGCTGCGGTTGAAATCCGAGGCTTTGCAGGAAACTGTATATGCCTTAAGCCAGGATTATTATGCTTTGTGGCGGGTGGACCTGAATAAGGATGTTTTTTATCTGCAGCGTGATGACCACATCCGTGCCGTTGTCACCATGGATGGTCTCATTGGCATGAAGTATTCTGAGGCTATCGAGGGCTATATTAAGAGCTTTGTGCATCCGGAGGACCAGGAGCGGACCATTGCGGAAAGCAAGCTGGAGCACATTCGTCAGGTTTTACAAAATGAGCCCTCCTTCGTCATCCGTATGCGTCGCAAGGCCATGCCCGAAAGCACGGATTATGGCTATGGCGAATGGCGCATTTTGCGCATGCACAGGGATGAAAACAATTTTACAGCTGTATTCGCCGTGCGTGATGCGGACAATGATGTGCTCAACGAAATGAAGCAGCAACAGCTGTTGCACGATGCGCTGGCGGAGGCGGAGCATGCCAGTCGCGCCAAGACCACCTTTTTGTCCAACATGAGCCACGATATTCGCACACCCTTGAATGCTATCATCGGCTTCACCAGTATTGCGGCCAGTCACATCGACAACAAGGAAAGAGTGCAGGATTGCTTAGAAAAAATCATGAGCTCCAGCAATCATTTGCTGAGCCTCATTAACGATATTTTGAATATGAGCCGCATTGAAAGCGGCAAGATTGTCATTCAGGAGAAGGAATGCAATCTCTCCGAGCGTGTTCACAATTTGGTGAATATGATTCGTCCCCAAATGCGGGCCAAACGCTTGGAGTTTTATGTGGACACCATTGATGTGCAGGACGAGGAGCTTATTTTCGACCCCTTGCGCTTGGACCAGGTGCTTATCAATATTTTGAGCAACGCGGCCAAGTTCACGCCCATTGGTGGCGTGGTGTCCTTCACTATTCGTCAGGAAGAGTCCAAAAAGCCCGGTCATGCCCATTATGATTTCATCATTCGCGATAGCGGCATCGGCATGAGCGAGGACTTTTTGAAGCATATATTTGACCCCTTCGAACGGGAAAAGAGCGCCACTGTCAGCGGCATCGAGGGCACGGGACTGGGCATGACTATCACCAAGCACACGGTGGACATGATGGGCGGCACCATCGAGGTGCAAAGCCAAATCAACAGGGGCAGCACCTTTACTGTGGGCTTCGATTTTGCCTTGAGCAGCGTGGTGCACAAAAAAGAGGACACTGTGGAGCTGGAGGGTTTGCGCGCTCTTGTTGTGGACGATGATTTCCAAACCTGCGACAGTGTTACCAAGATGCTGGGACAAATCGGCATGCGCTCTGAGTGGACTACCTCGGGTCGCGAGGCCGTCTTCCGGGCGCAAAAGGCCCACAATGATGGGGATCCCTTCTACAGCTACATCATCGACTGGATGATGCCCCAAATGGATGGCATTGAGACGGTGCGTCGCATTCGCCGTGTTATCGGCAACGAAGCGCCCATCATTATTCTCACGGCCTACGATTGGACGGATATTGAGCAGGAGGCACGGGAGGCCGGGGTAACAGCCTTCTGTAATAAGCCCCTCTTTATGTCCGATTTGCGCAGCGTGCTCATCGAGACGGCGCGGGCCTGCCGGGGCGTTTTGCCCGAGAAAAAGGCAGAGGAGAAGCCTGTTTCCTTTAAAGGCAAGCGTGTTTTGGTGGTGGAGGACAATGAGCTCAATAGCGAAATTGCCTACGAGATTCTGTCTCGAGCCGGCTTTGCTGTGGAGGAGGCCGCCGATGGCTCCATCGCTGTGGAGATGGTCAAGGAAAGACCGGAGTATTATTACGATTTGGTGCTGATGGATATCCAAATGCCCATTATGGATGGCTACGAGGCCACCAAGGCTATTCGCCACCTGGCGCGCAGGGATGTGACCACCCTGCCCATTTTGGCCATGACGGCCAATGCCTTCGAGGAGGACAGGGAGCGAGCTTTGCAAAATGGTATGAATGGACACATTGCCAAGCCCATTTATATAGATGTGCTTTATAAAACCTTGCAGATGATTTGGCAAAAGAATTAGCTGAATTTGCTTTGCCTTTAGTAGAAAAATAGGGTAAAATAAATACAGATAATTTATTTTTATGATAAGGATGGTGTGCTATGACCATAAAGGAATGCTATGAGAAAATGGGTGCCGACTATGAAAATATATACAGCCGCTTAGGGGATGCGGACATGATTGAGTATTTGGTGCTAAAATTCACCAAGGATACTAATATGCAAAAACTGATCGACGCTTTGGCACGCCAAGACTATGAAGCTGCTTTTATGGCTGTGCACACTTTAAAGGGCGTGGTGCTTAATTTGGGACTGACCCAGCTGGAGCCTGCCGTGGTAGCCATTACTGAGGAGATGCGTGGTGGCAAGGCGCCCAAGAGTGCGGAGCTTTTGGAAAGCCTGAAGGATTTGTATGCCCGCACCATGATGATTTTGGAGGATTATCGAGCCAACAAATAAGTTGCTTGGAAAATGGGGATTGTATCAAAGGGAATTTGGTGGTGAATAATGAGAGACAAGGTTTTAATTGTAGATGATGAGGAAATAAATCGCGATATACTGGCGAGCATTCTGAACAAGGCCTATGAGCCGGTGCTGGCCACCAACGGCTTGGAGGCCTTGGCAGCTTTGGGCAAGGATGGTAATGGCTTCGTGCTGGTGCTCTTGGATTTGATGATGCCTGAGATGAGTGGCTACGATGTTTTGGAGCATATGAATGCCAGTGGACTCATTGATGAGCTGCCGGTGATTGTTATCAGCGCCGAGGTGGATGCAAAGACGGAGCGCAGGTGCCTTGATTTGAAGGTCATAGATTTTATTCGCAAGCCCTTCGACAAGCTGGCCGTTACTCGCAGGGTGGAGAATGTTATCAATCTTTTCACCATCCAGCATAATCTGGAAAAGCTGGTTGATGCCAAGACCGAGGAAATCAAGAAGCAGAATGAAAAGCTGGCTCAGCAGGCTGCCTGCCTGAAGCGGACCAACGAGCGCATCATCGAGCTTTTGGGTACGGTGGTAGAGTATCGCAATCTGGAAAGCGGTCAGCATATCAAGCGGGTCAAGGGCTTCACGAGACTGTTGGCCGAGCAGCTGGCAGAGCTGTATCCGGAATATGGCCTGACCTCCAGACAAATTGATATTATCGTGGCTGCCAGCGCCCTGCATGACGTGGGCAAGATTGCCATCAGCGACAGTATTTTGCTCAAGCCGGGGCGTTTGACCAAGGATGAATTCGAGCTCATGAAGACCCATACCACCGAGGGCAGTGCCATTATTGAGCATATCAAGGGCATTGGTACCGATGAGTATGAAAAGGTGAGCTATGATATTGCCCGCTACCACCATGAGCGCTTTGACGGACGTGGTTATCCGGAGGGCTTGGTGGGGGACGAGATTCCCATTGCGGCCCAGATTGTGGCCGTTGCCGATGTGTACGATGCGCTGGTGAGCAAGCGCTGCTATAAGGATGCTTATGGCAAGGGTGAGGCCTTTAGAATGATTATGGCCGGAGAATGCGGCGTGTTCTCGGAAAAGATTTTGACCTGCTTTGCCAAGGCCAAGGAGGCTTTTGAAGCCTTGGCTGATAAGTACGCAGAATAAGCACAAGGTTCATGCAAGAGTAGAAGGTTGCCAAGCAGCTTTCTACTCTTTTTCTTTTGGGAAATATTTTTACGGTACTGGCTATCCTGAAGGGCAGAGTTTATGATACAATAGTACTCGTAGAACTATCGCAAATAAGTCTTCAGCATAGTCTTTATCATAGGGAGGAAATTGTATGATTAATACTACTAGCTACACCGTCAATCTTTCATCCTATTCTATTGGCGCAGATGCCTACAAGCAAATTCCTCATGCAGCACGCTTTTTAGGGAAAAAGGTGGCTGTCATCGGCGGCAAAACGGCTCTTTCTAAGGCCAAGGATGCCATCCTTGAGGGCGTGGCAGGCTCCGATATTAAAATCTTAGATTTTATTTGGTACGGCGGCGAATGCACTCATGAAAACAGCCATATGCTTATGGATTTGCCGGCAGTGCAGGAGGCGGATATTCTCTTTGCAGTGGGCGGCGGTCGTGCTATCGATACGGTGAAATATGCGGCTCATCTTATGGACAAGCCCCTCTTCACCTTCCCTACCGTGGGCTCTAACTGTGCGGCTTTTTCTGCCCAAGCCATCATGTATTATCCCGGCGGCAGCTATCGTGGCAATTTCCCCACCAAGCCCTGTAACCATTGCTTCATTAACTCCGCCATCATCGCCGATTCTCCCGAGCCCCTCTTCTGGGCCGGCATTGGTGATGCGCTCTCCAAGGAGTTCGAGGTGGTATTTGCCTCCCA
>SFRS01000093.1 GCA_004562175.1 bacterium
GCGTTGCATACGGAAGGACGCTGCACCTTAGCGTTGTAGGCAATCTTCACTGCCATGTCTACATCAGCGCTGGCATCCACATAGGTGTGACACACGCCAGCACCAGTCTCAATCACAGGCACAGTAGCATTCATCACTACCATCTTGATAAGGCCTGCGCCACCGCGAGGAATGACCACATCCACTAAGCCATTGAGATGAATCAAATCCTGCACTGCCTGACGGTCACTGGTGTCGATGAACTGAATCGCACCCTCAGGCATACCGGCAGCTGTCGCTGCCTCACTCAAAATCCCGGCCACCGCCTTATTGGACTCCATGGCCTCGCTGCCACCCTTGAGCACTACGGCGTTGCCGGATTTCAGGCACAAGCCCGCCGCGTCAGCGGTCACATTGGGCCGCGCTTCGTAGATGATGCCGATAACCCCCAAGGGCACGCGCACTTTTGTAATCTGTAAGCCATTGGCCAGCGTTTTGCCATCCAACACATTGCCCACAGGGTCGGGCAAATTAGCCACCTGACGTAGTCCGTCGGCCATGCCCTCAATGCGAGCCTCGGTCAGCTTTAAGCGGTCCAGCATGGAGCTTTTCATGCCCTTGGCTGCGGCATTTTCCATATCCACGGCGTTGGCAGCCAAGATTTCCTCCTGCTTGTCCAGCAAAGCCTGAGCCATAGCTAATAAGGCTTTATTCTTTACGGCTGTGCTGGTCACCGCCAGCTTGCTAGCTGCCTTTTTCGCAGCTGCAGCCTTTGTTTTCACCAATTCGTAAGTATCCATTTCCATCCCTCACTTGTATGCGCACTCAGCTCTTGCTCCCAAAACACAAGCATCTATTATTGCAAAATAACCAAATCATCTCGATGAATAACTTCATCGTAATTTTTATGTCCTAAAATGCCCTCAATATCAGCGGACTTACAGCCCTTGATGCGCTCTAATTCTGCTGCCGTATAGTGCACCAAGCCACGGGCCAGCTCGTGGCCTTCCTTGTCGATGACGCTGACCGTGCTGCCGGTCTGGAAGTCGCCCACAACTTGGTAAATACCTGCGGGCAAAATACTGCAGCCACCGGCCTTGCGAATAGCCTTGGCGCAGCCATCATCCACCACGATGCTACCTTGAATTTTGGCACCAAAGGCCAACCAACGCTTGCGGAACTGCAGGCGATTTTCGCGACTCACAAACAGGGTGCCAATTTCTTCGCCCTGCAAAATGCGAGGAATAGCATTCTTTTCCGTGCCACTGGCAATAACCAGCTGGATGCCGCTATTGGTAGCAGCCTTGGCTGCCTGAATTTTAGTAGCCATACCACCGGTGCCTCTGGAGGAACCCACGCCACCGGCGCTTGCTTCCACCTCAGGCGTAATCTCCAAAACAGTGTGCACCAAAGTTGCGTCAGGATGAGTAGCGGGATTGGCGGTGTACAAGCCATCTATATCGGACAAAATAATAACCAAATCCGCATCCACAATGCCCGCTACCAGCGCGGACATATTATCATTGTCGCCAATCTTCAGCTCGTCTAAAGCCACAACGTCGTTTTCATTGACGATGGGAATAACCCCCTGCTGCAAAAGTGTCATGAAGGTGTTGCGGCAATTGGTATAACGGTGGCGATCAATAGCCTCCGTGCGAGTAATCAGCACTTGAGCCACGATTTGACCGTAATCGGCAAAAAGCTTTTCATAGGTGTGCATCAAAACCCCCTGCCCCACAGCAGCACAGGCCTGCTTGCCGGGGATGGTGTTGGGCTTAGCAGGCAGCCCCAAACGGTCCACGCCCACAGCCACAGCGCCACTGGAAACAAGAATCATCTCCTTGCCCTGGTTTTGCAAATCGCTCAGCTCCCTGGCCAAGCGGTCAATCTGGCTAAAATTACGCTTGCCATTGGCATAGGTAATGGTGCTGGTGCCAACCTTGACCACAATGCGTTTTGCCTTCTTCAAGGCTTCACGGTAAGCCTTGCCTTCTCCCATAATCTCACCTGTTTCTTAATTGTTATCCTTATACTCAAACACCATGTCACGAATGCGCACGCTCTCGCCCTCTTGGACGCCCTTTTCCTTCAAGGCCTCGTCAATGCCCAAACGTTTCCAAATCAGCTGGAAGCGATACAGTGCCTCGTCGTTATCAAAATTAGTCATAGCCACTAAACGCTCAATATTCTTGCCACGCACCTCCCAATCGGTGTCGTTGCCCTCCACGATTTCGTAGCTATCCGGATCAATCTCGTCAAAGCGAGCCAGATCCTCTTCATCCTCTTCAGGCTCATAGGCTAGCAGTAAATCATAGGCCTTGAACATGAGCTCTCTGAGACCCTCGCCGGTAGCCGCGCTGGCCTTGCAGATTTCGTAGCCCTTGGCCTCCACATATTCCTTCAGACGCTCGAAGTTTTCCTGAGCATCGGGCAAATCCATTTTATTGGCTACAACTAGTTGCTTACGGCGTGCCAAGCGCTCGCTGTATTCAGCCAATTCATTATTAATTTTGTCAAAATCCTCGATGGGGTCGCGGCCATCCACACCAGCCACGTCCACAATGTGCAGCAGTACCTTGGTGCGCTCCACATGGCGCAAAAAGTCATGACCCAGGCCCACGCCCTCATGAGCACCTTCAATAAGGCCGGGGATGTCGGCCAGCACGAAGCTGCGTTCTTCATCAAGACGCACAACGCCCAAAACAGGGGTCAGTGTAGTGAAGTGATAAGCAGCAATTTCGGGACGAGCAGCGCTCACCTGAGCTATGATGCTGGACTTGCCCACGCTGGGATAGCCCACCAGGCCCACGTCTGCCAAAAGCTTCAGCTCCAGCTTCAGCCAACGATTTTCGCCGGGCTCACCCTTTTCCGCGAAGGTGGGAGCACGGTTGGTACTGGTCACATAGCATGCATTGCCCTTGCCACCGCGACCACCCTTGGCAGCCACATATTGCTGGCCATCCTCCACCAAGTCCGCCATCACAGCGCCGGTGGCATCGTCACGGACCAAGGTACCCATGGGCACCTTCACAAAAACAGTGTCTGCGCGCATGCCGGTGCAATTTTTCGTGCCGCCTTGGCCGCCACGCTTAGCCACATATTTACGCTTATAGCGGAAGTCAATCAAGGTATTCAGATTTTTGTCCGCAATCAAAACTACGTCGCCACCACGACCGCCGTTGCCGCCATTGGGGCCACCCTTTTCTACAAATTTTTCACGACGGAAGCTGCTCATGCCGTCGCCGCCATCGCCAGCCTCCACATAAATTCTCGCTCTGTCAATAAACATGTTCGTTCTCCTCTATAACTACAAAAATAAAATTAAACTAAATAAAGCACAACGCAGGCTGGTGCCATTTATTCTGGGGCTAAAAATGGTCATAAACCCACTTATACATATTATAGCGTGAAATGCTAGCTTTGCGCAATGGTGTGGGAAACAAAAGATGGCACTGTTCTTAGTCTTACTGCAAATAACTTTTTAGATTCCACAGCAAATACAAGGGCAGGCTCACTGTTTCTGTATCGCCATCGTTATTTATCCCTATATTCTTCATAGACATTTTAAAGCCCATTGGGGGCTGGTATTTTTTGCAAAAGAGGCCATAGCTTTTGGCTCTTGTATGAATTTCAGCCTTGGCCTCCACCGGAACTAATCTATTTTTGTCTTCAAACAAGAAATCCAGCTCTGCCGTATTGCCGGAACGCCAAAAATAGGGGGATATTTTAAGCTTAATTAACTCGGTCAGTACATAGTTTTCTGTTAAGGCTCCCTTGTAATTTTGGTAAAGAGCGCTTTCCGCAAGCACTGTGTCTGCATTTAAGCCACATCTGCGGCACAAAAGGCCCACATCGGCCAAATAAACCTTAAAATAGCTAGCATCTGCGTTAAATGACAGAGGAAGCTCCGGGTTATTGACCAATTCCAAAGCCGTAACCAAGCCAGCATTTTTTAACCACTCTAAAGCATCCTCTAAATCCTTGGAGCGTTTTCCTTCCTTCACGTGGGAGAAAAAGAATTTGTTGTTTTCCTTGGCCAGCTGCTGCGGCACGGACTGCCAAATCCAATTGATTTTGGGAACATCATTGTTGGGCGCATACTTGGCAAAATCATTGGCATAATCTTCGAGAATGTTATCCTGCAGAGCAGCCACTTCGGAAAAATCATGGGTTTCCACCCAACGGCTCACTACTTCGGGCAAGCCACCAACCAAATAATAATACTTCAGCTCCTTGGAGAGGGGTGCAGTATAAAGCTCTGGCAAAGGCTCCTTGGCATCATATTTCTTTATTCCTTCTAAAAGCGCTTCGTGTCCGTTGGCAAGCAAAAATTCCTTAAAGCTCATGGGATACATTTTCAGTCTTTCAACTTTGCCCACAGGAAAGGAGATATTGTTGCGCTTCAGTGCAACGCCTAAAAGGGAACCTGCACAGACTACATGCAGCTCAGGCAAATTCTCTTGAAAATATTTGAGCGAGGTTAAAGCTTCAGGACAGGCTTGTAT
>SFRS01000094.1 GCA_004562175.1 bacterium
GGTCCAACACCGCCGTTTGGGCACCGGTTTCTTGGGCCACTAATTTGGCAATTTTCGGGTCCGTCAGGGTTTCGAAGAAAACATAGCGCACCTTTTCTCGCTTGACAGTGGCTATTAAGCGCTGCAAATCGCCGGGAGTGGGCTCTGCCTCAGCAGAAATGCCCGCAACGCTCAGCTGACGCAGGCCGTAATCCTCTGCCAAGTGACCAAAGGCCGCATGAGCAGTAACAAAAACCTTCTTTGGTGCTTTGTGTGCCACCTCTGCCAGCTTTTTATCCAGCTGCTCCAGCTTGGCAATATAGGCTCTGCCATTAGCCTTGTAAGCATCCACATGCTTGGCATCTGCTTCGCACAAAGCCTCCGTAATACGCTGCACCTCGATGATAGCCTTTTTTGGGCTCACCCACACGTGGGGGTCCTGCTTGCCAGCGCGAGCAAATAAATCATGACCTGCCTCCACAGGAATGATTTTCCGCTCGCTCAAGGCCTCCAAGGCCTGCTCCGCCCAAGGCTCCACCATGCCGTTGTAGACGAAAACCTGTGCCCGACCCAAGCGCGTCAAATCCTTGGGCGAGGGCTCCCAATCGTGGGGCTCCGCACCATCCGGCACCATGGTTGTTACCTGCACATTATTGCCACCCACGGCCTGCACAAATTCTGCCATGGGATAGAAGCTGGCCGCCACCTGCAGCTTATTTTTATCAGTATTTTGTTGACCACCACAACCGGCCACAATATTCATTATTATCAGTAAGAAAAAAAGTAAAGCTTTCATAGTCATAGAATATTTCATAAACCCTTTCTTGTCAATATCAAAGGCCCAAAAGCCTTCGCAACCTTTATTATAACACGAAAAAGGCTGTCAGCACAAACTGACAGCCTCTTGGTAAAGGAAAGGGTGAATGTAAAAAAGATTGATAGGGGATATGGGAAGTACTTAGCCTTCGATGGCTATGTACTTTTTAGCTTCAACAGCCTTGTGTTCTACCTTGGGAATGGTTACCTTCAGGATACCATCCTCGAATTTAGCTTTGATGTCCTCTTGTTTAACATCTTCGCCCACATAGAAGGTTCTTGCACACTGACCGGCATAGCGCTCACGACGGATGTATACGCCTTTGTCATTCTTCTCATCCTTGTCAACGCCCTTAGCAGCGCTGATGGTCAAATAACCATTTTCCAGTTTAGCGCTGACATCCTCTTTTTTGAAGCCCGGCAGGTCAATGTCCATTTCAAAGGCATTGTCCATTTCCTTGATATCGGTCTTCATAATGTGATCGGCATGTTTGCCGTACAGGGGATTGCGGCGACCAAAGAATTCTTTCTCAAACGGGAAATCCATCAAATCATCAAATAAGCTTTCACCAAATACACTAGGCATCATCATAAGTCATTCCTCCAATTATTACGCTTGTAGTCTGCATTTTCATGTTGATGCTGCAAGTATGAATTTGATTTAACTCGGAATCGAGTTGCTTACTCGTTTCAGTAGCTCTTTTCTTTTGTTGATTATGTTATACCACCATTTGTTAGCACTGTCAATAGGTGAGTGCTAATTTTCGCACGATTTCACAGAATTAACAAAGATATAAATGTACAGTCCATAACCAAGTAAATAATGCTCATGCTTCGCAAGCGAAAAGCGTATACCTGGGAAGTGGCGCAGGCAAGAATGCGACTACGGTAGCATTGCTATGAATAATCGAATTGCAATTGCAACGGACAGGCTCGCATGTTCGCGAAGCGCCTCCTAATGCTACAGCAGGTTTTGCTCTTGACGGATTAAGCGCTCTATGTGGACATTGTATCAAGCATTCGCAGACCGGAGCACTTCACAGGTATACCTTTGAGCGATAACAGCCCGACTAAGCTATAAATCACAATTTATTGCACTCTTTAATATTATGTATTATAATTATTTCACTAACTATACAAGAAAGAAGGTCATCATATGAACCTGCCTGATAAAAAATACATCGCTTCCTTTGACATTGACGCCCAAAACACCTTCACTCCTGTATGCCCTGACGAATTGCCCGTTGCCGAGGGCGACCAAATCGCTGACGAACTCAACGCCCAAGCCCAATTTGCCAGCCTGCGCCTTGGCTCCCGCGACGCCCACACCATGGATGCTCTGTGGCTCAGCGATGCTGAGCACGCCCCCTTAACTCCTATTGAAGGACATCCTGATTTGGACGTGCGCTGGCCCGCACACGCCATCATCGGCACCAAGGGCTTCGACTTCATTGATGGACTCGACCCCAAGACTTACGACTTTCAAGTGTATAAGGGCATTGAGCCTGATAAGCATCCCTATGGCGCCTGCTACCACGATTTAAAGAATACCCTTTCCACCGGTGCCATCGAATTCTTACGCTGCCACGGCATCACTACTGTTATTTGTGGTGGCCTTGCAACCGACTATTGCGTAAAAAACACCGTACTACAATTAAAAGCTGCCGGCTTTGATGTTATCCTCAACAAAGCTGCCTGCCGCGGCATAGCTCCCGACACCATCGCTGCTGCCATGGAAGAAATGGCCCAAGCAGGTGTAAAATTTGTAGAGTGCGCTGCAGAACTAGAAGCATAACCTCAAGCATAAGTAAAACCCGGAGTACCAGCTCCGGGTTTTTAGTTTATGGGTAACGAAACGTTACTCGAAAAGCATGTTCGTTTTATCCTGCCGTAATGCCACCATCCACAGTAATGATGCTGCCGGTCATGAAGCTGTTGGCGGGCGACGCCACGCTGCAAATCGCATGGGCGATTTCTTCGGCGCGGCCGATGCGTCCCACTGGATACGCCGCTGCCATGTCCGCCAAGGTGTAGCCGCCGTTGGCGTCCACCAGCTGGCGAGCCAAGAGCGGCGTGTCAACGTCCGCGGGGCAGATGCAGTTCACGCGAATTGCTGGAGCCAAGTCCAGTGCTAACGCACGGGTCAGCGCCACTACTGCGCCCTTCGAGGCGCAGTACACTACGCAGCCATAATTGCCACTAACACCCGCATCGGAAGCAATATTCACAATGCTGCCCCCACCAAACATCAAAGGCAAGCAGGCCTGCGTCAAAAGCAGCATGCCCTTCACGTTCGTATCCATGATGGCGTCATAATCTGCTTCCGTCATATTTTCCAAGCGCTGCTCCGCATATACACCAGCGCTGTTCACTAGAATATCGATGTGCCTTTCATAAGAAGCTATCTTGGAAGCAGCCTCCCGGCAGGAGGCTGCTTTTTTTACATCACAGCCTACAAAGCTCACGCTTACTCCCGTTTGTTCCTCAATATGGCGCACAGCCGCCGCTCCACGAGCAGCGTCACGCCCCAAAATATACACTTTAGCCCCATCAGCGGCAAAACGCTCTGCCGTTGCTAGCCCTATACCCGAGCTGCCACCGCTAATGACAGCCACTAAGCCTTCACAACCATAATTAAGCTTGCTCATGTTCTGCTTCCTCCCTAATATTCTCCTGTGGCAGCTGCACCGTAATCGTGGTTCCCTTGCCAACTTCGCTTGCCAAGCTCAGCTCCATCCCATGACGGAAAGCGATTTGCTTGGCAATGGCCAAGCCCAAGCCGCTGCCGCTCTTGTTCTGCTCATTACGTGCCTTGTAAAACCTGTCAAAGGCATGGGGTACATCCTCAGGCTTGATGCCGCAGCCATGGTCCACAATACGCAGCTCGTGGCCCACCAGCTGCACCTCAATACTGCTCTTTTCCGGTGAAAATTTAATGCTGTTATGCAAGAAAATCATCAGCATCTGGCGCAAGCGTCCGTAATCACCATTGAGTAAATAAGGCTCCTTATCCATCTCCACCGTAATAGTAATCTCCTTTTCAAGTCCCAAACGACGGGAACCACGTACAGCATCCTGCACCACAGCGCACAGGTCTAAGGGCTCCTTTTCAATGGGAAAATCCGTATTTTGTAAACGGGACAAATCCAACAAGTCATTAATTAAGCGTTGCAAAAAAAGGCTTTCATTATACATTTGCTCATGAAACTCCGCCACATCCTCAGGCTCCGTCACCACGCCATCACGCAAGGCCTCAAGGCTGCCGCGAATTACGGTCACCGGTGTGCGCAACTCGTGGGAAATATTGGCGATGAACTCTCGGCGCAGCTTTTCCAGCTTTTGGCTTTCCTCATCAGCAAGCTGCAAACGCTCCGCTAATACATCCAAGGTATGTGCCAGCTCGCCCACCTCGTCCTTTTGGGTAATATTATTGCGTACCTCATAATGGCGCTCCGCCAGCTGCTCTGCATTGTCCCGCATAATATTCAAAGTCCGCGTAAAGCGCCAGCTCAAAAGCAGGCTCAAAATCATCACCAAAGCCAGTGCAGCCAAAAGACTGGTAAGCAGTACCTGCAAACCCTCCCAAACAGCCTTGTTCAAGCCTTGGCGGGGTGAATGCAGTAGCACCACGGCCTTGACCTTGCCCTGGGCATCATAAACAGGCTCCCCCACAGTG
>SFRS01000095.1 GCA_004562175.1 bacterium
AGAGCTGTGCAAGGCTATCAACGCTGTTATTGCTCAGGGCATCAAGAATCGTGGCACCACCTTCCGCGACTACAAGGATGGCGAGGGCAATAAGGGTGACAACCAAAATCATCTTTTGGTTTATGGACGCAAGGGCGAGCCCTGCAAGAAATGTGGTGCTGTGCTATTAGGAACTAAAATAGGTGGCCGCGGTACAGTTTATTGTGAGCACTGTCAAAAATAGGGAGTAGGAAATGATTACAATTGGATTAACAGGAGGCATTGCCTCCGGCAAGAGCACGGTTTCGGCAGAGCTACGCCGGCAAGGCGTGCCCATTTTCGACGCGGACCAAAATGCTAGGGATGCTGTGGCCAAGGGCAGCAAGGGGCTGGCCTTGGTGGCCGAAGCCTTTGGCAGCGAGTATTTGACGGATGCGGGGGAGCTGAATCGTCCCAAGGTGTCCGAGCTGGTTTTTCACGACAAGCAAGCGCTGAAAACTCTGGAGGGCATTTTGCATAAAATTGTTTGGGAAAATGCCGAAAGCTTTCTCAAGACTCAGCGGGAGCTGGGTGCGAAAGTCGCAGTCTTGGACGTGCCTCTTTTGATTGAAACAGGCTGGCACAAGCAGGTGGACAAGGTGTGGCTGGTGGCTGTGAGCCGCCGCCAGCAAATCGAGCGGGCCATGCTGCGCAGTGGCATGACCGAAGCGGAGGTTGTGGCGCGCATTGATGCCCAAATGTCCTTGGAAGAAAAGAAAAAATATGCCGACGTGGTGCTGGACAATAGTGGTAGCTTGGAGCACACCTTGGCCCACGTGCACGTGGAGCTGGACAAGCTTTTAGGTGATGCCGGTGGCTGCTAGAAGGAAGACTATTAGCCGCGGCACGCGGCGTAGAAAGCGCAGCAGGTTGCCGGAATGCGTGATTATTGTGGTGGCCTTGGTTTTGTTGAGCTTCACGGGCTGGAGAATCTGGAACAGCGATGCTGTGCAGATGCGCTTTGTCTACATGTGGGACTATCAGCAGGATATCATCACCTATAGCCAAAGGAACAAAGTGGACCCCTTTCTTATTGCGGCCATTATTAAAAATGAGAGCAACTTTAACCACAAGGCCGTGTCCAAGGTGGGGGCAGTGGGCCTGATGCAGATTATGCCCGAAACCGGTCGCTGGATAGCAGAGCAAATGGGTCTGGAAAATTATAAGGATACGGATTTGTACCAAACGCGCACCAACATCCGCATGGGCTGCTGGTATGTGGGGGAGCTGGACCACGAGTTCAAGCATAATTTGGCTTTGGTGATGATTGCCTATAATGCAGGTCGCGGCCAGACCCACGCGTGGATGCAGCAGTATGGCTGGGATGATAATTTCAATGATTTAAAGGCCATCCCCTTTCCCGATACGCGTGAGTATGTGGCCAAGGTTTTGCAGGATAGGGACAAATATTATTTGCTATATCGGGACAAGGTGCCTTTGCAATAAATTAGCTTAGACGTGATTTTTTGCACAAAAACTGTTGACAATACACTGTTTCTATGTTATCATTACCATGTTGCAGATAATTGCAACAAGTGAATAGAAATGCGGTAGTGGCGGAACGGCAGACGCGCTAGCCTCAGGAGCTAGTGGGGGCAACCCCGTGGAGGTTCAAATCCTCTCTACCGCACCATTCACTTTGAGGGGGTGGTGGGAGAAATCCCGTATGGGTTCAAATCCCATCGACCGCACCAACTAGTTCAAGCAGACGTTGTGTTAGCACAGCGTCTTTTTTGTTTGTCAAAAAGGGTTCAAAGACATAGGAAAAAGCTCCTGAAGGTGTGTACTTTCAGGAGCTTGCGTTTTTTACTAGTTTTTATTTACCAAAGACGCTGTTCACGTAGTTTACAGCACTGACTGCATTGGGAGCATAATGGTTGGCACCAATTTCGTCCGCATATTCTTGGGTCAAAACTGCGCCACCGACCACGATGTGGCAGTCACCGGCCGCATTGAGAGCCTTGATGGTCTCTTCCATGGCTCCCACAGTGGTGGTCATCAAGGCGGAAAGGCCTACTACCTTGGCGTCATTGGCCTTGGCAGCTTGGACGATTGTCTCCACGGGCACGTCCTTGCCTAAATCCAGTACCCTGTAGCCGTAGTTTTCCAGCAGTACCTTGACAATGTTTTTGCCGATATCGTGAATGTCACCGCGTACAGTAGCGATGATGACTGTTTCGCCTTGGGTTTCACCCACGCCCACAGCTTCACGAATTACTTCAAAGGCAGCCTTGGCAGCATCGGCGCTCATGAGCAGCTGGGGCAGGAAAAGAGTTTTCTTTTCGAAGCCATTGCCCACAAAATCCAGGGCTGGAATCATATATTTGTTGATGACATCCAAGGGCTTTTCGGTTTCAAGAGCCACCGCAGCTGCCTTGCGGGAAGCCTCTGCCAAGCCCTTGACAATGGCATCATAAAGACCCATTTCGCTGACTAGAGTAGCAGTGGCCTTGGGCGCGTCAGCGTAATGCTGGACATATTCCTTGCAGCCCTCATCATAACCTGCTAAAGCACGGAAGCCATAGTAGGCATCCAGCATAGCCTTGCTTTGAGGATTAATAATGCCACAGGAGAGACCTGCTTCTAGGGCCATGGTAAAGAAGGTGCTGTTCACGGCCTCGCGTCCGGGCAGACCAAAGGAAATATTGGATACACCCATGACAGTGTTGATACCGCGAGCCTTCATGGTACGAATTACTTCGCAGGCGATGGCAGCGTTTTCGGCGCCGGTGGAAATGGTCAAGGCCAGTGGGTCCACCACAATATTGCGGCTTGCGATGCCGTATTCTGCAGCGCGGGCAATAATTTTGTCAGCCACAGCAATGCGACCGGCAGCAGTATTGGGAATGCCATCGTCATCAAGGCAGAGAGCTACCAATACAGCGCCATATTTTTTAGCTAAGGGCAGCACCTTGCTGAGGCTTTCCTCCTTGCCGTTAACGGAGTTCAGCATGGGCTTGCCATTGTAAAGGCGTAAGGCTCGTTCCATGGCCTCATAGTTAGAGGTGTCGATTTGCAGGGGGGTATCAGTGATAGCCTGCAAGGCGGGTATGGCCTTGGCAATCATGGCAGGCTCGTCGATGCCGGGAGTGCCCACGTTCACATCCAAGATGTGGGCGCCAACATTGATTTGCTCCAAGCCAAGACGGCATACGTAATCCAAGTCCTGGGCTGCCAACGCTTCCTTCAAGCGTTTTTTGCCGGTGGGGTTGATGCGCTCGCCAATGAGCACAGGGCCTTCGCCCAGATGTACAGCCTTGCCGTAGCTGGATACTGCGGTGAGCTTGCAGTCGCGATAGCCACCGGGCTGTAAATCCTGGCATTTTTTGATCATGGCTTCGATGTGAGCAGGAGTGGTGCCGCAGCAGCCACCTACAATGCTAGGCCCTTGCTGGGCAAGCTCGTACATGAGCTCTGCATATTCTTCAGGACCGACCTCAAAGCAGGTTTTGCCATCCTTTTCCACGGGCAGACCTGCATTAGGGTTGATGATGATGGGGAGGCTGGTGGCTGCCAGCATTTGGGGTAGGAGCTTGGCCACCTGCACGGGACCCAAGCCACAGTTGAAGCCCATAGCATCCACGCCCAAGCCTTCGCACATGAGGGCAGCAGCCTCCACGGTGGCACCGGTGAGCAGCTTGCCGTCCTGGTCGAAGGTCATGGTGACGCATACGGGTAAATCACAGTTTTCCTTGGCTGCTAAAACAGCTGCTTTGATTTCATAGGTGTCGCTCATGGTTTCGATTAAAATCAAGTCGGCACCGGCAGCTGCGCCATAGCGCACCATTTCACCGTAGGCAGCTACAGCATCCTCAAAGGCCAGGTCGCCATAGGGAGCCAAAAGCTTGCCGGTGGGGCCCAGGTTGAGGGCGACAAATTTATTTGCACGGCCGCCGCAGGCACGCTTGGCGATGGCTACAGCAGCTTCAATGGTTTCCTTGCAATCAAGACCGCTTCCTTTGAGCTTGATGGGGTTAGCGCCAAAGGTGTTGGATTTGATGATGTTGGAGCCTACGTCCAAGTAGCCGCGGTGCACGGCTTCGACGATTTCAGGATGGGTGAAGTTCCAGCTTTCGGGCAGCTCGCCGGGCTTTAGGCCGCGTGCCTGCAGCTGCGTGCCCGTGGCACCATCAAAAAACAGCATCTTCTTGCCTAAAAGTTCTTTAAAGTTCATATTCTCTCTCCTTAAAATAGTATATATTCTTCAAAGACAAATTCGGGATATTATATATCTTTCTGGTCAATGAAATTTCTCAACGCTCATTTCGTGGGGTACAATCACGAAGCTGCGGTGTCCAATCTGTTCGCAGAAAGCTTTAGGTTTTCGAAACGCTTGCTTCTATTGTACCAACCACTCATGAGCTAAAATTTCAATTCCCTCCAAGATATATAATACCCTCAATTTTACTATTCATTCATTAGGACATCCATAATCCCATTGCATACCTTGAGTTCATTCTTATAGGATATACATCTTTACTATTCTCCACTTCTGTAGGGACAATTGATGTTTCCGCAGGTCATGCATTTGTTCCAAACGCATTGGACGTCTTCGGATAGACCGATGATGGCGGTGACAGACTTGGAGGGCGCCATCATGCAGCCATCGGTCAGGGTGAGACCGATGAGCTTAGCGCAGTTGAGCACGGGAAATAAAAGACGCTGCTCTGCCAAATCCCAATCCCCATAGCCAGGCGAAAAGCGGGGTCGCTGGGCGAGGCCACCCGTATCGAATTTCGCCTGCACCTCATCGCAATAGCTTTCGATGAGGGCCGCCGCCACCGCCTGGGCGGCGGCTCCTTCGGCCACGCTGCCTAGCGCCAGCCGGCGTATGGCAGCGTCCACACGGCTGCCCAGCGTTGCTCCTAAAAGCAACGCTTCCTGGCAGCCCTTTAAATGAGCAGCCAAATCACGTGAAGTAAAGCGCACTCCGTTAGCCAAGGTTACACCCTCTGGATCCACCTGCACACGCTGCTTTTGCAGCACATGCCGTGCCTGCACCTCGTTGCGCAGCTTCAAATAGACTATGTCCACCAAGACCTGCGCGTCCTGGTCCCCAGGCCGCGCCCGCAAATAGCGCAGGGCTTCCCTTCTATTATACTCCATAAGCCTCAGTCCTTCACAATCTCTGACAGATTGGCCATGATACCGCCGATGATTTCCGGACGATTCATGGTATAAATGTGTACATTGCTGAAGCCATTGGAAAGCAAATCAATGATTTGGCCCGTTGCGTAGGCAATGCCTGCCTGCTTGAGAGCGGCGGGCTTGTCCGCAAAGCGTTCTACCATGGCCCTGAATTGGGGCGGCAGCTTGGTGCCGCTGAGCTGGCAGATGCGGATAATTTGGCTGGCATTAGTCACGGGCATGATGCCTGGCACTACGGGCACGTTGATGCCTGCCTTCAGCAGACGGAACATGTAGTTATATAAAATGGTGTTGTCAAAAAACATTTGGGTTACTAAAAAGTCCACTCCCGCCTCTACCTTGTAGCGAGTGTTTTCAATGTCTTGGGCGAGGCTGCCGGATTCAGGATGTCCCTCAGGATAGGCTGCGCCGCCAATACAGAAGTCGCCCTGCTCCTTGATAAAGCGCATCAAATCGCTGGCATGGCTAAAGCTACTCATAGCGTCCTTTTCCATGCCTGCCGGAATGTCGCCCCGCAAAGCCAAAATATTTGCAATTCCATTGGCCTGTAAATCGCTGAGCACATTCTTGATTTTTTCCTCGTCCGCCTTGACGCAGGTCAGATGGGCCAAAGCAGGGATGCCATTGTCCTGTACCTCTTTGGCCAAGGCGGCAGAATAACCCACAGTGCTGCCACCGGCGCCATAGGTCACACTCATGTAGGATGGTTTAACCTTCGCAATTTTGTTGACGATTTCCAAGCTGTTTTGCAGCTCCGTGCCCTGCTTGGG
>SFRS01000096.1 GCA_004562175.1 bacterium
GAATAATAAAAATAACAAGCTATTCTAATTGAAAACTAGAATAGCTTGTTATTGTATTTAAATATTAAATATCGATTAATACAAATCGCTGTGAGTACCAGTACGGGTTAGCACAAGTACAAGTCTGTCTTGAAATCCTTTTTGAAACTTTTTTCATATTGTATATCAAGCATTTAAGTCCTCCATGAGGTTCTTAACAGAAGAGAAACGCTGACTAAGATTTTCTTGTTTTTCGACATTCTCAATAGCCTTGATGGTATCAGCATTAGGCTTGGATAAGGATACTTCAAATGGTATGCGTTGTTGACGCACCATGGTTTTTGCAAAAATGGTAAAGGCTGTTGACATAGTCATACCCAATTCATTGCAAAGAAGCTCTAATTGTTCCTTAAGCTTTTTATCCATGCGAAAATTGATGTTTGTTGTTACTTGACTCATATTGTGACCTCCTTATCTTAGAATTCATGTATATTGTAATGCAATATCTTTGCAGCGTCAATACAAATATTGTGAAAGATACTGGTATAGATGAATTTTGTCCATACGGTTTTCTGAACTTTAGTAAAGCTATCTGAACTTTAGCAAGGCTATCTGAACTTTTAGTGTAGAGAATAGGAGTGTAGTACAGTTCGCAAATTAATGCACTTTATTCAGCCGGGGGCTGGAAGATGGCGGGGGAAGTGCCGGGCTCCGTGATGTGGGGCGTGAGCAGCAGCACAACCTCTACCTTGTTACGCTGCTTGGTGCGATTGCTGAACAGCTTGCCCAGCAGGGGCAAATCGCCTAGGAAAGGAATCTTTTGCAGAGTGTTTTGCTCCTCTTCCGAAATCAGTCCGCCGATGACCAGAGTTTGGCCGGAAAACATGCGCACATTGGTGTCCGCCGTGCGACTGGTAATGCGGTAATTTTTCAGCTCGCTAATGAGCACAGGTGTACTGACCTCGGTGTGCACCTTGGCCGTAACCATTTTGCCATCTTGGCTAATCAGGGGCAGATATTGGAGCTTGATGCCCGCATCTAGATATTCAGTGGCCGTGTAATAGCCACCGCTGTCGTGCTTTTCCGTTTGCACAGGAATGTGGTCGCCGATAAAAATACTTGCTTCTCTTCCGGGAATAGTAATAATGCGAGGCTTGGCCAGCACCTTGGCCTTGCCCTTGCTGATGAGAGCGTTGAGAGTAGCGTTGAAGCGAAAGGCATAGCCACGCCAAAACTTGAAATTGCCACCGAAGGTATTATCAGTGTTGTCGCTGTCATCAGAGGAGTCACTATCGGTGGTTTCTCGCTTAGGAATGGTATCCCAATTCCAGTTGATGCCGAGACTTTTGTTATTTTCTTGGCTCAAAGCAACAATTTTAGCCTCCAGTGTTACCTGCCTGGTGGCAGTGTCCAGAACACGCAGTAAGGCGTGCAAGCGTTGCTGCTCTGCTTCCGGTCCGTAAAAAATCAGGCTATTGGTGCTTTTGTCCACACCGATTTTCCCCTCAAAAAGCTCCTTGAGTGCGTTGGCAAGTTCACTGGCAGAGGCAAAGCTCAGCGGGTAGAGCTTTTGCACTTGGAGATTTGCTGTAGCAGGAAGTGCATTGTAGCTCGTTATATTGGCAGATGTTGTTGCCTGAGGCGGAGGGGCTAAAAAAGGATTACGTTCCAGAGTTTGAGCATTGGCCATGGGTACATATAAAACCATGCTCCAAAAGCAAAAAGAGAATAGGAAATATTTAGATTTCATCATCATAACAACTCCTTTGTACGAAATCAGGACTATGCTTAGATTATAATGCATGACTAGTCGAAATACAATACTTAATTGTGAAATATCAGAAAAATTATAATAAACTATTGAATTATGACTATTTCGTGCTACAATAAGAGTTAGCAATGCGCGCGTAGCTAAGAAATTTAATATTAAAAGGAGTTGGGTGCCTTATGGATTTTCTGAATAATGGTAAGCTGGCTCAACAGCTGCTGGAGGAAGCAATCCTCAATAGAGCTAGTGACGTACATGTGGAGCCGTTGGAGGGCGAAGTTAGAGTTCGCATGCGTATCGACGGCCTGCTGCAGGAGCTGTGTCGTCTGCCTTGGAGCAGCTATGCCACTTTAGTCAGCCAATTGAAGGTTTTGAGTGGTATGGATATTGCCGAAAAGCGAGTGCCTCAGGATGGACGCTGGCAGCTACAGATGCCCGGCAGGATCATTGACTTACGCTTGTCCACCTTGCCCACGATTCGCGGCGAGAAGGTAGTGGTGCGCATCTTGGATCAAGAGCAGGGCGTGCGACATTTGGAGGATTTGGGCATGAGCAGCGACAACCTGTGCCTATATCGTCAAATGTATACTGCTGCCAATGGTTTACTCTTGCTCACCGGACCTACCGGCAGCGGTAAAACGACCAGCTTATACGCTACGTTACAGGAGCTGAAGCAGGAGGGATTGAATTTAGTGACGGTGGAGGACCCGGTGGAGTACAAGCTGGAGGGGATTAATCAGGTGGCAGTGAATCGCAAGGCAGGATTGGATTTTGCCACTGGCTTGCGTTCCTTGGTGCGCCAAGACCCAGATATCATCATGGTGGGTGAGATTCGTGATAAGGAGACAGCTGCTATGGCAGTGCAGTCGGCCTTGACTGGGCATTTGGTGCTGAGCACACTGCACACCAATAGCGCCGTAGGCGCTGTGGCGCGGCTGCTGGATATGGGCGTGGAGGCCTATCTTTTGGCAGCCGCGCTACGCGGGGTGCTGGCGCAGCGCTTAGTGCGCCGCGTATGCGGGCACTGCGCTGAGGCCTATGCACCCACGCCCAAAGAGCAGCACTTTCTGGGGCTACAAGGTGAATTGCCTGTGCTAAGGCGTGGGCGAGGATGTGAGCACTGCCGTGGCACCGGCTACGCCGGGCGCTTGGCAGTGCAGGAGCTGCTTCCCGTGGACGAGTATATGGGCGAACTAATCAGTGCCGGCGCCGGCAAGGCAGCGCTCCTGAGTCATGGCACTTCCTTGGGGTGGCGCAGCCTTTATGCTGACGCTGTGGACAAGGTTCTGGCAGGTCAAACCACCGTGAGCGAGCTGTGGCGTGTGGGCATTTTTGGCGAAGAAAAAGCCGCCATGGGCTATGGCGGTGGTGAGGGGGCGCAGTATGTGCATTAGCTTGATTCAAGAGGCGCGCCGTTTAGGCGCGTCAGATTTGCACTTAACCACCGGCGCACCACCTATGATGCGCCTGGCAGGGCGCCTGCTGCCCTTGGCTGCGACACCTGTCGCAGCCGCGCAGCTGGCAGAATTCGTGGCGCTGCTGCCTGACAGGAACAGGCAGCAGCTGGAGCATCGTGGCGAGGTGGACTGTGCTTGGCGCTGGGGTAGCGAGCGCTATCGACTGAACATTTTTCGTGAAAGAGAGCAATATGCCATGGCAGTACGCCTCTTGAGCAGCGAGGTGCCGGAGTGTGCAGCGCTGGGGCTGCCCTCGGCCTTGCAGGCCGTGACGGAGCTGCGCCAAGGCTTGGTTTTGCTGGTGGGACCCACGGGCAGCGGGAAAACAACCACCTTGGCCTCCTTGGTGCAGCGCATCAACGCAACCAAGGCCGTCCATATTGTAACCTTGGAGGACCCCATAGAATATGAATATCCCGCTGGCAAATCATTGATTCACCAGCGGGAGGTTGGACGGGATACTATGAGCTTTGCGCGGGGGCTTAGGGCGGCCCTTCGGGAGGACCCGGATGTGATTTTAGTAGGCGAGCTGAGGGACAGCGAGACCATGGGAATCGCGCTCACCGCAGCGGAAACAGGTCATCTGGTGCTGGCAACGCTGCACACGCAGGATGTGACCACTAGCATCAATAGGATTATTGATGCGTCGGAGAGCCATCAGCAGCAGGTGCGCAGCCAATTGGCTGAAAGCCTGCAGCTAGTGGCCAGCCAAAGGCTGCTAGCACGAGCTGATGGACAGGGCAGAGTAGCTGCCTTTGAAGTTTTGGTGGGAACGGAGGCAGTACGCCATTTGATTCGTGAGGGGCAAAGCCACCAGCTACAGTCCTATTTGCAGACAGGGGCGAAGGCTGGGATGGTCACGATGAGCGAAAGTATCAAGAACCTGCGCAAAGAGGGGATAATAAAGTGAAAGATGAATTATGGAGTGGACCCCCCCCTTCTGCCTCGCAAGCTCGGCACCTCCCACGGTGGGGGAGGCATTCTTCTAATGTTTGATATAATTTAATTATAATATTTCCTCACGAATAAGCGTATTCATCATCTTCTGCTTGCCTAAAACCCACAACAGGTCATTCTTTTCGAACACAAGGTCCACATTGGGGTCTGTGATGGTGAAGGCGCCGCGCTCAAGACCGATAACGAGGCAGCTCCATTTGTGGCGCAAATCAGCTGCCTTTAAGGAGGTGCCTAAAATG
>SFRS01000097.1 GCA_004562175.1 bacterium
TACATGATTATGCTCATTCATTTCGCCATATCCTACTTTCCGGAGGGCTTCATCGGCTTCGGCAGTGTTTACGAGCCAGCAGAGCGCAGCCAAGCCTTTTGGGCAAGTCTGCCCTATTCCCTCTATACCAATTCATCCCTTCCCTTGCACGTCTTCTTTGCCTTGATTGCCCTTTTGCCAACCATCGCCTTCTATAAAAGCAAACAGCCTTATTTATCACTCCAAAGGCAGGCCATCAAGCGTTATTTCCGCTTCATGCTCCCGGTGGCAGCTGCCATTATAGGCACGTCCTGCTTGTACTCCTTGGGAATGCTGGATTTCAAGGGACTGGCCCAGCTTCGTAATTCTCATTGGTGCCTAGCAATTGAGCCTGAGGTTATGTCCCTGCCAACCCTGCTCTACCACGCCTTCGTGCAAGTGTATTTTGAAAACGGCGATGCTATCCTCACCGTAACCTGGTGCATGTACATCATCTTTTTGGGTTCCATGCTTACTTTAGCATTGCTGGCCCTCTTTGGTAACAGCCCCTTCCGTCGCTGGCTTTACCTTGCCAGCATCCCCCTGCTGCTATTCTATCCCACCTATGCCGCTTTTATTGTTGGCATTGCCTGTGGTGATTTTTATGTACATTGCCTGCCCAACTTGACTATCTCTAAGAGCGTGCAGAACCTTATCTCCTGGCTGCTGTTGACCCTGGGCATTTGCATTGGCTTCCTGCCGGATTTTGTGTTCCCGTCCCCCATCACTCTATTTTATACCTATGCCGTGGCCTCAGGAATGGTAATTTTGGCGCTCATGCTCAATCCTTATTTACAGCGCCTCCTTTCCCATCCCTTGCTTGTGCAGCAAGCCAAATACTCCTTTGGAGTGCTTTTAGTGCACACTTGGATTCTCGCTTCCGTCAGCAAGCCCATCTATCAAATGCTGGTGTCACTAACGGACAGCCATTGCCTAAAGTTTACCCTTTGCTTTGTCATCTGCGTGGTGCTGACCCATCTACTGGCAATCCCTTTCCATAAACTTTTTGAAAAGCCCTCACAAGCCTTGGCCGATTACATATACCAACGCTATGGAAGCTGAACCACCGAGCTAAAGCCCCACATCACAATAAAATACCATGCTGACTTCATTTTTAGCAGCACACAAAAAGGCAGGAAGCGTCAGCTTCCTGCCTAGTTTTATGCTATTTAGTTTTTGCTAGCCTTCATAAGGCGCAGCAGCTCGGTCAAATCCTCCAAGGTAACCTCGGTTTTCTTTTCTTCCTCAGCCTTACCCTCAATGTCCTCGAAGAAGCTGCTAATGGGAGTATTCAGTGCTTCATGCAGCTTAATCAGATTGGGGATGGTCAGACCTGCGCGACCATTTTCAATATTGCTCAAATGGGTTTGGGTCACACCAATTTGTTTAGCAAGCTCCGTTTGGGAAACACCCTTGGTGATGCGGATCATCTTCACTCGAGTACCAATCATCTTGTTGTAATCTTCTGTCATTCCAAACACCCCTTTGGTATATTTTTTACGTACATGCACAATTTTTAATTTTAAAATGAATGGTTATTGAAATTATAACACATCATTCTGCTCTTAGCAAGCATTACACATACATAAATATTTACTAGTTGGTGAAAAATGAAGATATTTTATAAAAAACTGCTACAGTTTTGTTAATATCCTGCGTTTACTCCATTTTAATAAATATTTTCATTTATCGAGCATCTATCAGCTTACCAGGATTCAGGATATTGTTGGGGTCCATGGCACGCTTAATCGTTTTCATAATGGACATCTCCACAGGGTCGCAGTACTCGGCCAAAGCGTGAAGCTTCTTAGCGCCAATGCCATGCTCACCGCTGAGACGACCACCAATGCTGTAAACGTAAGCGTAACAGGTCTTGTGGAATTCAGCAACCTGCTTCTCCCATTCCTCATCGCTCATGTCCATCTTCAGCACGTTGAAATGCAGATTGCCATCACCAGCGTGAGCCAAGCACATGCATTCAAAATCGTACTTCTTGGATTCTTCCATCAAATGGTTCAGGCAAATAGCAATTTGGTCCACAGGCACGACCAAATCATCGGAGGTGGACACCTTGCTCAAAGCCTTGGAGCCCTCTAAGCAGCTACGACGTACCTTCCACACGCGTTCGTCAGCCTCAACAACGTCGGTAGCACCACAAGCAGTACAAATCTCATCCAGCTGCTCCATCTTCATGTCCAGCTCATCCTCGCTGAAGGTTTCCACAGTCACGATGACATAGCTGCCATCCTCATAGTGGGGCAGACGCAGCTCTGCATAATCACTGGCTGCACGCACAAAGCCGTTATCCATAAATTCCACACTGGTAGGATTCAAGCCAGCCTTAATCAGTGCAGGCACCAAATCAACGGCCTTTTGTACATCGGTGAAGATGGCCAAAATATCCAGACGATAGGGGCACAGGGGCAGCAGCTTCAAGGTTGCCTTAGTGATGATGCCCAAGGTACCCTCGCTACCCATAACCAATTGGTCCAAGCAATAGCCTGTAGAGCATTTTTTCAGACGGTTGCCCAGCTCTACGATTTCACCGGTAGGGGTAACAACCTCAATGGAGAACACCTGATGGCGGGTGGTGCCATAGCGCACAGCCTTGTTGCCACCGGCATTGGTCGCAATATTGCCACCAATCAAGCAGCTGTCAGCGCTGCAGGGATCACCGGCATAAAGCAGGCCTGCATCGTTGGCCATCTTTTGAATTTCCACAGTGCGTGCACCAGCTTCCACAATCATGTACATAGCGTCGGTGTTCATTTCGATGATTTTGTCCATGCGCTCCATCAAAAGCACGATGCCGCCACATACGGGAATCGCACCGCAGGACACGCTGGTACCGGCACTACGCGGGGTCACAGGCACCAAATATTTGTTAGCAAGCTTCATAATCGCAGCTACCTCTTCAGTGCTGCCCGGCAGTACGACTACCTCAGGCAGATGATGGTAGTGCGGGTCCGGCTCCTCGTCGGTCTTGTAGCGCTCCAAGGTTTCTGCATCATTCTTCACAAATTCTGCACCTACGATGGCACGCAGCTCAGCTAATACTTCTTCGGTTACAGGGTTAAATTTTGTCATTTACTTCAAATCCTTTCCATTCTACCTTACTACGATGTAAGTTATTTTTATACAGAGAACACCTTACCGGGATTCAAAATATTCTTGGGGTCCCAAGCGCGTTTAATCTTGCGCATCAGCTCCAGCTCACCTGCGGGAGTGAACTCCTCCAAAAAGCCACTCTTTTTCGCGCCAATGCCATGCTCGCCACTGAGGCGACCACCATGAGCGTAAACATAAGTGTATATTTCTTTGGTGAAGCGAGCCAAATTCTCCTCCCATTCCTCATCGGACAAATCCAGCTTGCACAACACGATGTGCAAATTGCCATCGCCGATATGCGCATTGATGCGCAGGGGGAAGGGATATTTTTTAACTGTAGCAATAATGTGCTTCACTGTTTCACTCATTTGGTCCACAGGTACAACCACATCATCGGTGGTGCACACCAGGCTTACCAAACGCACAGATTCCAAGCAATTGCGGCGCATAGCCCAAATACGGTCATCCGCCTCCAGTACCTCGATAGCACCACATTCCTCACAGATATCGTTGAGCTGCTCCATCTTCATATCCAGCTCGTCCTCGGTGAAGGTTTCGATGGTGAAGATAACGTAAATGCCATCCTCAATATGGGGCGCGCCGGGAAATTCAAGGAATTCAGAGGTAGTACGCACATTGGCGTTGTCCATATATTCAATGCTGGTGGGAGTGATACCGGCTTTAGCCACCTTGGGTACTACGCTCATAGCCTGCACTGCATCGGTGAAAATGGCTAGCATATCAAGGCGATAGGGCGGCAATGGCTGCAGCTTCAACGTCACCTGCGTAATAATGCCCAAGGTTCCCTCGCTACCAATCACCAGCTGCTCCATGCAATAGCCGGTGCTGCATTTTTTCAGAGGTGCGCCTAAATCCACAATTTCACCCTCAGGAGTGACGATTTGCACCGCATAAACCTGGTTACGGGTTACACCATAGCGCACTGCCTTGTTACCACCAGCGTTAGTCGCCAAATTGCCACCGATTTGGCAGCTTTCCGCACTGCAGGGGTCGCCTGCATAGAGGAAGCCCTCTGCATTAGCCATTTTTTGAATATCAATGGTGCGCACACCTGCCTGAGCAATGAGATACATGCCCTCTTTATTTAGCTCGATGATTTTATTCAAGCGCTCCATGAGGATGATGAGTCCACCCTTGGTAGCGATGGCACCATCCACGATGCCGCTGCCGCCACCCCGCACAGTCACAGGAATTACATATTCGTTACACAGCCTCATCACAGCTGCGATTTCCTCAAATGAAAGCAACGCTCATCCGTTTCTTCATCAGTTTTATATTTGTCCAAGGTTTCCCCGTCAGTGTAAACATACTGCTCGCCTACGATAGCACGCAGCTTGTCCACAAACTCAGGAGTTACTTTATTGTACTCAGTCATACTCTAGCTTCCTTACGCGTTAAAGATTTTACCAGGATTCAAGATATTATTCGGATCCCACGCACGCTTAATCTTGCGCATCAGCTCCAATTCGCCTGCCGGAGTGAACTCTTCCATGTAGGACAGCTTCTTGGCACCAATGCCGTGCTCACCGGCCAGACGCCCGCCCTGAGCATAGGCATAAGCATACACCTCTTCATGGAACTCATGCACATATTTTTCCCAATCCTCGTCGGTCATATCGCATTTGCACAGCACGATGTGCAAATTGCCATCGCCAATATGGGCATTGATCTTTACCGGAATGGGGAAGGGATATTTTTCGCCGATTCCCATGATTTCCTTAATGGTGCTGGCGATTTTGTCAACAGGTACAACCACATCGTCGGTCAAAGAAACCTTGCTAACCAAGGAGATGGACTCTTGGCAATTGCGGCGCATGGACCAAATGCGGTCATCGGCCTCCAAAACATCCACAGCGCCTGCTTCCTCGCACAAATCATTGAGCTGCTCCATTTTGCTATCCAGCTCTTCCTCAGTGAAGGTTTCCACAGTGATAATGACATAAATGCCAGTTTCATAATGGGGCGCACCCTTGAACTCGATGTAATCCGCTGTAGCACGCACATAGGAATTGTCCATATATTCGATGCTGGTGGGGTTGATGCCAGCCTTATTGATTTTAGCTACCAGGCTCAAGGCCATATGGGGGTCCTCGAAAACAGCCAGCACATCGAAGCGATACGGAGGCATGGGGAGGAGCTTCAAGCATACCTTAGTGATGATGCCCAAGGTACCCTCACTGCCCATAACTAGCTGCTCCATACAGTAGCCAGTGGAGCATTTTTTGAGACGAGCACCCACCTCCACAATTTCGCCCTCAGGTGTGACCATTTCCAGGCCATAGACCTGATTGCGGGTTACGCCATAGCGCACGGCCTTGTTGCCACCGGCGTTAGTGGCAAGGTTCGCACCAATCATGCAGGACTCTGCACTGCAAGGGTCGCCAGCATAGAGGAAGCCAGCATCGTTGGCCATTTTTTGAATATCCACGGTACGCACACCGGCTTCAGCGATGACATACATACCCTCGGTGTTCATCTCGATAACCTTGTTCAAGCGCTCCATCAAAAGGATGATGCCACCACACACGGCGATAGCACCGTCAGCAAGGCTCGTGCCGCCACTGCGCACGGTGATGGGCACCATGTATTTGTTGCACAGCTTTACGATGGCAGCGATTTCCTCGGCGTTGCCGGGACGCACCACTGCTTCGGGCACACGGAAGCGACGGGGATCATATTCCTCGTCGGTTTTGTACATATCCAGCTTGTCGGGATCAGTGAAGACATTTTCTTTGCCAATTACGGCTTCTACTTCAGCCAAAAATTCCGGGCTCACAGGATTATAAGTAGTCATTATTTCCCCTCCTGATTAAACATTTCTTGTATTTTGATATTTGGATTTACATAACGCTTGCTGCCCATTTTGTTCACGCTACCCATTTGGATGGCATGCTTGGAGCACCAATGCACACAAGCTAAGCAGGTGGTGCAGTTGTCCCCAAAGGCAGGACGACCAGTAACCATTTTGATATTGCCCACAGGGCAGATTTTGGCGCATTGACCGCAGCTTACGCAGGCATCGCAATCCACCTTGAACTGCCCAATCTTTAAAAATGTTCTCAAGTACCACCAACACAGGCTGATGCCACCATACTTCCATAAGTAGCTCTCTTGGCACAGCTGCACATCCTGCTTGCCAGCATGAATATCGCTCACAATCTTCGCCAAGGCTTGGTCTGCAGCGGTCAGCATTTTGGCAGCCTTTAGCTCCGGTGTGTTAAAGATATTATCCGGCATCAGCACCGTAGCGGCGTAGTTCAGCATAATATCACGCTTGAGCAAAAGCTCCTGCATACACTTTAAGGCGCGGCCCTGCATGCCGCCCATGGTCACAATGCCAAAGGTGTACTGGGGCGCAGCCTCTAGCTTGGCCAAAAAATCCTGCACATAAGGAGGCAGGCTGGCACTGAACACGGGGCTCACAATGCCCATAATTTCGTCTTCAACCCGATAGGGCTTAGCCATATAGCGGCTAATGGGCTCCAAGCGGCAGTCCTTGAGCACGGCGGCAGCTTGCTTGGCTACGTCCAGACAGTTGCCCGTGCCACTAAAATAAAAGATTACGGACATAATTGTCACCTTCATTTTCTTCTGTATCTAACTTTTTATTATAGTATAAAATTGTCAATTTGTCTTGTGGTTTATAGAGGAATTCTCCTTGAACACCTTTTAAATTTTTTACATATCTTAGATGCACTTCTTTGTGTGGGCAAAGAAGTGCCAAGAAACCCACCAGCATTGCATGCTGGACCGCTCCGCTTTTTGCCTCGCCGCAAAAAGCTTGGCAAAAAAGGCTTTACCATATGGTCGCTTCGCGGTGTAAGAATCACTTTTCCGTACTA
>SFRS01000098.1 GCA_004562175.1 bacterium
TGTGGAAGATTCTAACACGTAAACCACCTCTGAAAATCATGTTAACGTAAATAGTATAGACCTAAAATTATTATAAGTCAACCTAGCAAAATAGTATAGTTAACCAAGAAAAAGAAATGCTTTCAAAGTAAGATTTTAATGAAGGTTGTATGTACGAGAGCTAAGCAGAATAATTTTGCTTATTTACCCGATATAGATAATTTTGCTTGCCAACAAAGTGTTAATATGTTATCATAATGGCGGTAAATTGGGCTGTGGCGCAGTAGCACCTCTTGGTGAGCTGTAGCCGAGGCAGCCGAAGCTTGCCTAATTATATTATAATGAAGTCAATAATCGCTTGGATCTATGAGACCGGGACGAAGACGCAAAAGGGTTTATTGTGCGCATTCCGGTTAGGAATGCGCTTTTTTGTTGACAAAGCATTTGTGCTGTGTGACGCGCGTCTCCCCAATGGTCAGGAAGGAGAGCAAAACGGTTATGAGGATTGGCATCATCGGTGGTGGTAAGGTTGGCACCTGCTTGGCAGAGTATGTAAAGCCCTATTTAGTGGGAATCACTGCCAAATCACCGCAGCATGCAAAGCAGCTGGCTCAAAGCTTTGGCGTGAGCAGCTGTACTAATGCAGAATTAGTGGAGCGAGCAGAGATACTATTAGTTACTGTACCGGATCGCTTCATTAGCACAGTGGCAGCGGACTTGGCCAAGGAAGCAGCGGTGGCAGGAAAAGTTTTTCTCCATTGCAGTGGTTCCCTAGGCTTGGAGGAGTTGTCCCCGCTGCAGCAGGCAGGAGCCCATGTTGGCAGTTTGCATCCCCTGCAAAGCTTTGCCGGTGGCGCAACAGAGCTGGCTGGCGTGTATATGGCAGTGGATGGTGACGAGCTTGCTCAAAATGCTGCTCAGGAATTAGCGCAATTGTTGGGTGGACATGCCTTTTATGTACCAGCAGCCGAGCGTGCTGCTTATCATGCAGCAGCGTGCATTTGCTCCAATTATGCAGTAGCAGTGGAGGCTTTAGCTCAGCAGCTGATGAGTCGCTGGTTAGATGATGAAACAGCGGCGTGGCAGGCATTATTACCCTTATTTAAGGGGACTGCAGCCAATCTGCAAAATACAACCTCACCTCGTACTGCTTTAACAGGGCCCATCGCTCGCGGCGATGCTCGCACGGTGGCCAAGCATTTAGCAGTGCTGCCACCGGAGTTGGTGGATATTTATTGCTCCCTGGGGCTAGTGACGACCTCACTGGCTATGACCAATGGCACTATTGACAAGGCAGCCGCTGACCAGTTGACGCGGCTACTACAGCGTTAAGAATACCTTGCTTAACGCTATTAATTTGTCGGAGGTAAAAACAATGGCAACAAAAAATGTTACTGTAGCAACCATCAAGGAAATGAAGCAAAAGGGTGAGCCCATCGTCATGATTACAGCCTATGATGTGGCCATGGCACGTAATGTGAATGAAGCAGGCGTGGACATGATTCTCGTGGGCGATTCCGTGGGCAATGTTATGCTGGGCTATAATTCCACCGTACCTGTTACCATGGACGAAATGATTCATCATACTAAAGCTGTTATGCGTGGCAATAGCACGGCCCTGGTAGTGGGTGATATGCCTTTCATGAGCTATCAGGCTAGTGATATTGATGCAATGTACAACGCAGCACGCTTCCTGAAGGAAACTGGCTGTACTGCAGTGAAGCTGGAGGGCGGCGCTGAGGTTGCTCCTTTGGTGAAAAAGCTCACCACCGCTGGTATTCCCGTGTGTGCTCACATCGGCCTGACACCCCAATCTGTCAATCAATTGGGCGGCTTCAAGGTGCAGGGCAAGGATATTGCAGCAGCGCAAAAGATGATTGAGGATGCCAAAGCCTTGGAGGCAGCAGGTGCCTTTGCCTGTGTGCTGGAATGTGTGCCTGCCAAGCTGGCTGCTAAGGTTACTGCGGAGCTGAAGACCATGGCTACCATCGGTATTGGCGCTGGCAATGGCTGTGATGGCCAGGTGCTTGTGTGCAATGACCTTTTGGGTGTATCCAATGGCTTCTGTCCCAAATTTGTGAAGAAGTATGCTAATCTCCATGATATCACTGTGGAGGCTGTGAAGGCTTATATTGCTGAATGCAAGGATAGAAGCTTCCCGGCAGAGGAGCATACCTTTAAAATAGATGATTCTGTATTAGAAAAATTATACTAAGAAATTTTGAAGCTCTTTGAAGAAGGAAAAGTGAGGGATTTTGTTATGAAATTAGTACACACTGTTGTGGAGCTGCGCGAAGAGGTTGCGCAAGCTAAAGCTCAAGGCCTGACCATCGGTCTGGTGCCAACCATGGGCGCCCTGCACGAGGGCCATGCATCCTTGATTGCTGCTGCTAACAAAGAAAATGACTTTGTAGTAGTCAGCGTTTTCGTTAACCCGACCCAATTTGGTCCCAACGAGGATTTGGATGCTTATCCGCGTACCTTGGAGGCCGACTGCAAGCTGGCCGAAAAAATGGGTGCCAATGTAGTGTTTGCTCCCTCTCCCAAGGAAATGTATCCTAGCTCTGATGATACTTGGGTTGAGGTTACTGGTGATATCACCAAGGTTTTATGCGGACGTACTCGCCCCATCCACTTCCGTGGCGTTACCACCGTCGTAACCAAGCTCTTTAATTTGGCACAGCCTGACCGTGCTTATTTCGGTCAAAAGGATGCGCAACAGGTTGAGGTTTTGAAGCGTATGGTGAAGGATTTGTTCTTCCCCCTCACCTTAAGAGTAATGCCCATCATTCGCGAAGCAGATGGATTGGCAAAGAGCTCCCGTAACACCTATTTGAGTGCAGAAGAGCACACTGCAGCATTGGTTTTGAGCCGCAGCCTGAAGGCAGCTAAGGCTATGTATGAAGCAGGTGAGCGTGATGCAGCCAAGATCACCGCTGCTGTAACCGCTGATATCGAAAAAGAGCCTATGAGCAATATCGATTATGTAGAAATTTATGCTCTGCCGGGCTTGGAGCCCGTTGCTACCCCCATGGTGGGCAGCAATTTGTTGGCCGTGGCAGTAAAATTTGGCACCACCCGTTTGATTGATAATGTTGTTTTGGAGGAGAAATAATGCTTTATAATATGTTTCATGGTAAAATTCATCGCGCAACCGTAACCGAAGCTAACCTGGAGTACATGGGTAGCATCACCATCGACAGCCATTTGCTGGAGCTGTCCGGCATTCTGCCCGGCGAACGCGTGCAAATCGTGGATAACAACAATGGCAACCGTCTGGAGACCTATGTTATTGCCGGTGAATATGACAGCGGCGTGATCTGCCTCAACGGCGCAGCTGCTCGCAAGGTATTAGTTGGTGATACCGTTATCATTATCGGCTATGCTATGATGGATGAAAAGGAAGCTAAAACCTTTGAGCCCAAGGTAGTTATGGTTGACGAAAAGAACCGTCCCATCAACGTCCGTGGCACCGAAAAAGAGCGCGAAATCGGCTAAATGGCATATCTACCAAGCTTGTTTTAAGCTAGCTTAGCTAAAATAGCTTCAGTATGCAAATGCTATAGGAAACACAAACAGGCTTACTCGCTACTTGTGTAGCAGGTAAGCCTGTTATTTTTCTTTGTGAAAGCTAGAGCTTTTGCTTCGTTATTGTTTACAGCTTCACATCCAAGGAGGCAGCAACGCCTACGCCCTGAATACGATTTACGTTCTTATAGTCAACTCTATCTACGGGAATCAAGATTTTTGCTCTGATACCGAGAATAGTTTGCTCGATAATCAAGGCAGCCTTTACTTGGTCCACCTTCTCTTGGGGACCACTGACTTGAGCGGCGCCGGCACGGCTGCCGTCACCCACGGAAATAATGGGCACTACCTTGGTAGCATCAGTGGTGCTGACACCGTATTTTGCAGTGACCTTGTTGATGCCATCATTTAAGGGACCAGCTGTAGCATCTACCGCGTAGCCAATCGCGCCACCCTTGAGAATTTTGCCCAAATAACCGCCTGCTTGTACAGTGGTCATGCCATTGCCTAAAACAAAGCCGGCAATTAAGGCACCAACAATCCATTTTTTACCCTTCATATTCACAACCTCCTTTAGCTTGTAGCTCATTCATGATATTACTATTCTACAAGTGTGGCCAAAAGCCTTGCGAAGGTTTTGTGAAATTATCATGAAGTTTATTTGCTGAGTCATGTTTAGGAACATTATTTAGTGGCCAGCATGAGACCACTTTCTTGGACTCTGAGCGGCACATTGATGACTTGGCCGGGATAAATACGGCCGGCATCCAGTTTGTTAGCTTTAGTAATACGTTCCATGACCACGCGCACGTCTTCTTTCTTTTCTGCATGACGGCAGGCGATGTCCCAGAGCGTGTCACCTTGGGCTACGGTTACACTGTAATTACGATAAACAGGAGTTGCTGCAAACAAATCCCCAGCGCCAGCATAGATAGCGCAAGCAAAAGCTAATGCGTACAAAATACCTTTCATATCTATCACCACCTAAGTAAATTTCTGTTTGAATATATGATAATACTAGTGGTGAATCTTGTCAATAGGTCTATGAATTTATGTTTGTATAAGTAAAATAAATACAAACAAGTCAAAGACAAGATTTGGTGCAGTTCACAATTTGTTCGCACTAAAAATTGTGGCGAACAAGCTTGAAGGAGAGTATTTTGCTCCAAAA
>SFRS01000099.1 GCA_004562175.1 bacterium
AATAACTCCGGATTTATCTTCAATAACATTAGACTTCACTCTTTTCTACCACTGCAAAGGCGTTGTGATTATGAATGCTCTCCACGCTTTCCACTTCAGCCCGATACCAAGTAATGCGCTTGTCGGCCTCCAGACGCAGAGCGATTTCCCGCACTGCATCCTCCACAAAGCGGGGATTTTCATAAGCATGCTCGGTGACAAACTTTTCGTCCGGACGCTTCAACAGACCATAAACCGGGGCACTAGCGGCAGCATCGGCAATCTCCGCCAGCTCCTCCAACCACACCAGCTCGTTGGCCTCAATTTCCAATTTAGCCCACGCCCTTTGATTGTGAGCACCATAGTCGCTGATTTCCTTAGAGCAGGGACATAGTGTTTGCATGGGCACCACAGCCTTGATTTTCAGCTTGAAATCCTTCCCCTTTGACGCCTTATACACGCAGTCAATATCCATGGGCGCCGTCATGCCACTGACCGGCGCAGTTTTGGTAATAAAATAGGGGAATTCCAGCTTGATAAAAGCCTTTTCCGCCTGCAAATGCTCCTTCAAATGGTCCAAAAGGCCCTCGATCTCGTTGAGGCCTACAGGTCCCAGCTCCCGCATGCATTCCACAAAACGACTCATGTGCGTTCCTCGCATATCATGGGGCAAATCCACTGCCAAAAGCACTTTTGCCACGCTGTGCTGAGTACCCCGCTCCCTGTCCCGCAGCTCGATGGGCCAGCGCAAATCCTTGATGCCCACATGCTTGAGGGGAATGCGGCGTAAATCCTTTTCGCTCTGTACATCCTTCACTTCATTCACCTCGATATACACAGCCACTGGTGCGGGTTTCCCAAACCTCCACCTCGGACAAATGATAATGGTCACTTGTGAGCAATTTTTCCAGCTTATTCCAAATCCACACACTGATATTTTCAGCGGAAGGCACAGGAATAATATCATTCAAGCAGGCATGGTCCAAGTGCACCAAAACCTCCTGCTTCACCAAATTTTTCAGCTTAATAAAATCGATAACCATACCCTCGTGGTCAGGAGTTCCCTCCACCTTCACCACCAGCTTATAGGTATGACCATGCAAATGCTCGCACTTGCCATTATAAGCTGGCAAATAGTGGGCTGCATCAAAATCAAACTCTTTAATAATAATCACTTATATTCCCCTCCATAAAGTGTCAGACCGGCAAAATTATCCACCTGACGCAAGGCCTCATAGGCCACAATAGCCACGGAATTGGACAGATTCAAGGAGCGCGCTTCCTCAATCATGGGAATGCGCACGCAAGAATCCGCATATTCCAGACGCAGCTTTTCCGGCAGTCCCGCCGTTTCCTTGCCAAAAATCAAAAGACTGTCCGCATCATATTTTACGTCCGCATAGGACTTGTGGGCCTTAGTAGTCAGCAAAAACTTGGAATTATCCTTATATTTTTCTAAAACCTCGTATACGCTGTCATAGTAATGAATATCCACTAAATGCCAATAATCAAGGCCCGCGCGTTTTAAATATTTATCCTCCACGGAAAAGCCCAAGGGCCGCACCAAATGCAAATGACAACCAGTAGCCGCGCACAAGCGGGCGATATTACCTGTGTTGCCCGGGATTTCCGGCTCAACTAATACTATATGCATTATTATTTCTCCTTTGTTAATTCTTCCACACGCTCACGCATGCTCTTTTTCTTCTTTTTACTATCCTTTTTATCTGGCTTATCCTTTTTCTTCTCTAAGCCACCGGGCATAGCCAGCATTTTTTGGTAGGTAGCCATGATTTTTTCGCAGTACAGGGAGCCCATGGCCCAAGTACCATTTAAACCGTACCATGTGTCCACCATACCCCGCTCCATGCGAATATTATGAGCCAGCTCATAGCGGGGGTCCACAATCTTGGTTTGAGGCCGTTTCTTTTGGGTATAGGCCAAAAGGTGCTGGATATGAGCACGCACGCCCAACTCCGGTGTTTTGAAGGTGGCGCCCTTCACTCCACCACCGGTGGTACCCAAGCCGCAGAAATTATTTTGGTTGTGCTGGACATCACCGCCGTAAGCGTAAGTACCTGTTTCCACCAAGGATTGGGACAAGGCCAAATCGGGGCGCACGCCCTCGCGCTCAGCCTCCCGCCAATATAAATCCACCAGCTCTTCCACGCTGCAGGCCAGACGTACCTTGGGATTATTTTGTTTAATCAAGGCCACAGCCTGTTTTTTAGTGGCCTCAGCCTCGCCAAAAATGCTGATGCTTTTATAATCTGCAGGCAATTCCGTGCCCAAAAAATAGCTTTTGCCATCCTTCTCCACCAGCATACTGTTTTGCTTGGGAGCAGCCTTCACATTTGCTTTCCCTTTGGCAGTTTTCTTGTTCTCTAACTTGATTACCTTGGGCTCAAAGCTCTTCTTTCCTGATTGAGGAGCAGTAGCCGCTGTCTCGGCATCCTCCTTGGCCTTAGCCTCGGTCACCACCTGCACCCCGCCCTTGGAGCCACTCTTGACCACCATGGTAGGTGCATTTTTATTGCTCTTGCTCTTTTTCAACAAGCGTTCCAACTGTTTTTTGCTGATTGTGCTGGTTTTCTTGCTAGCAGCATCCGCCAAATTCACGCCCACTAACAGACTCAGCACCAGTCCCAGCGCTGTAATACTTTTATAATTCATTAATCGCAACTCCTAATTTTCTTGCTTTTACAATCTATAGCTACAATTTTACCCTAAAATACAAGCCCTTGTAAAGTTTTTCCCACTATTCTTCTAGATAATTCACAAAGACGTTTTTTTCTAGTATAATAGAGATAAGAAAAGGACAGTCCCGTACTGTCAGCAAAAGGAGGAACGCTTATGACTGCCAAATTCCATTATATTAATCATGCCTGCTTTGTAGTTGCCAAAAACGATTCTGCTATCATTTTTGACCCCTATTTGGATGGTAACCCGGAGGGACTCACTGCCGACGATATCAAGGTTGATTATATCTTCATTAGTCATGCTCATTTTGACCATCTGGGTAGCGCCTTTGAAATTGCGAAAAAGTGTGATGCTACCATCATCACCACCGCAGAAATTGCCGGTATGGCCGGGGAAGCAGGCTGCAAGGCCCATGCCATGCATTTGGGTGGCACCTATATGTTCCCCTTTGGCAAGGTGCGGGTAACCTTGGCCTTCCATGGCTCCGGCGTGGCCGGCGGCCACGCCTGTGGCTTCGTAGTTGATTTTTACGGCACCAAGCTTTATTTCGCCGGTGACACTGCCCTCTTCAGCGACATGCAGCTGCTGCCCAAGCTGGATCCCTTTGATTACGCAGTACTCCCCATCGGCGGCAACTTCACCATGGACCCCAAGGATGCTGCCATCGCCGCAGATTTCCTGAAGGCCCCCACTGTTATTCCCATCCACTACAACACCTGGCCTCCCATTGCTCAGGATGTCAATGCCTTCAAGGCTGATGTGGAAGCCAACACCGCTAGCAAGGTTTTAATCGTTAAACCCGGAGAGGTTGTGGATTTGGCATAAGTATGCCAGCTAAAACTGCGCTCTAGTCGCCACTAGATGATGAGCTTTAGGTAAACTAAAAAGCAAGGACTTAGCTTCTCCTGCATTGCTTCATTGCAGGTAGACCGCTAAGTCCTTTTTCGTTAGCTTTAAATGCCGAAATATTTACGCCAGCTAGCCTTACTAGTGCTGGTACAATTACCACAATTATGGCAGCGCAGGGGCGCTTTTTCACCGAAATACTCCAGCAGCTCCCGCCGCAGGCAGCTGCTAGTATTGCAATAGTGAATCATTTTCTCCAGAAGCTGCATTTCGTGGGCCTTCCAAGCCAAATCAGGCTGGTCGTGGCCAATGAGATAGGTATTCACGGCAATGTCCTGTTTGTTATATAGCAGGAGGCACTCTGCGGACAAGCCATCGCGACCAGCGCGGCCGGCCTCCTGGTAATAGCTTTCCATGTCCTTGGGCATATTATAGTGCACCACAAAGCGCACATCTGCCTTGTCGATACCCATGCCAAAGGCATTGGTGGCCACAATCAGCGGCACCTGACCACTGACGAACAGGTTCTGGTTTTCCCGTCTCTCTTCAGGAGTGAGGCCTGCATGATAGCGCAAAGCCTTGTAGCCTTGGCGCAGCAAAAGCTGCGTCACCTGCTCCACTCTTTGACGAGTAGCACAGTAAATGACGCCACACTGACGCTCATGCTTCTCCAAGAAGCCCAATAGGGAGCGGTCCTTGTCTCGAGTGCGCTCCACGGCAAAATGCAGATTGGGTCTGTCAAAGCCCGACACCACAATTTTTGCGCCACGCATTTCGAGGCGCTCACAAATATCCTCCCGCACCTGGGGCGTAGCCGTAGCC
>SFRS01000100.1 GCA_004562175.1 bacterium
TAGGGGTCGAAAATTGTTTATTTGTGTAAACAGCTTTACATAAATAAACAATTTATAAAAAGTTGAAACTTTTTTATAAAAATTTGTTGACGTGCCCTAGAAGTAGTAGTAAAATGGGCACAACTTCAAAAAAGACCACAAACCGTTGAGATGGAGATCAAATCGGTAGATGCGCTTACAGAGAGTCCGGGGAGCTGAAAGCCGGGTAGAGATGCAGACCGACAAATGGACCATTGAGGGTGCAGTCAAATCAAGTTTTGAGAACTTGAGAGTATTCTGTGACGTAACGCCTGCGTTAAGGGCGAGGGATGTGATAGCATCCTGCTAGAGTGCGCTAGGAATGGCGAAACAAGGTGGTACCGCAGGTATAGTTTTTATGACCTGTCCTTGATATGTTCGAGGACGGGTCTTTTATTTTATCTTCTTTGCCTCCCTTTTAAAGGGGAGGGGGACCGTCGAAGCATCATAAAATGCCTCCCCTTTAAGGGGAGGGGGACCGCTTTAGCGGTGGAGGAATTCAAATATAACAATAGTAAAAATAAGGGAGAGATAAACATGATTGAAGAAGCAATTGTAAAAATCGTTGACAAACAAGACCTGACCTACCAAGAAGCATATGCTGTTATGAACGAAATTATGAGCGGCAAGACCAGCGCCACCCAAAACGCAGCCTTCCTAGCAGCACTTTCTACTAAGAGCACCACTGCTGAAACCACTGATGAAATCGCGGGCTGCGCTGCTGCTATGCGCGACCATGCTTTGAAGTTCACCACTGATTTGGAGATTATGGAAATCGTGGGCACTGGCGGTGACAATGCCAACAGCTTCAATATTTCTACTACCTCCGCTCTCGTGGCAGCCGCCGGTGGCGTGAAAATCGCTAAGCACGGCAACAGAGCTGCTTCATCCAAATGCGGCACCGCCGATTGCCTGGAGGCTCTGGGCGTAAATATTCAACAATCTCCGGAAAAATGCGCTGAGCTTTTGGAGAAGGTGGGCATGTGCTTCTTCTTTGCTCAAAAATATCACACCTCCATGAAATATGTTGGTCCTATCCGCAAGGAATTAGGCATCCGCACTGTGTTCAATATCCTTGGTCCCTTGACTAATCCCGGCAGCCCCAGCCTGCAGCTTTTGGGTGTTTATGACGAGTATTTGGTACAGCCCCTGGCACAGGTTTTGGCAAGCTTGGGTGTAAAGCGTGGCATGGTTGTTTATGGTCAGGATAAGCTGGATGAAATTTCTCTCAGCGCACCGACCACTGTTTGTGAATTCAAGGACGGTTGGCTGAAGAATTATGTGATTAAGCCGGAGGACTTTGGCTTCGAGCGCTGCACAAAGGCTGACCTCGTTGGCGGTTTGCCCGAGCAAAACGCCAACATCACTCGCGCTATTTTGAGCGGTGAGCAGGGTCACAAGCGTAATGCCGTGCTGCTGAATGCTGGTGCTGCTCTGTACATTGGCGGCAAGGCAGAAACCTTGGCCGATGGTGTCAAGCTGGCTGCAGAAATTATCGACAGTGGCAAGGCCTTGGCAACGCTGGAAAAACTCATCGAGATCAGTAATAACTAAGCAGGGTGCCGAGCAAGGCCGAGGCACGGAATGCTTAGGAAAAATAGTAAATTAAAGGATACAGTGCTATGATATTAGATGATATTGCGGCCTATACTCGCACCAGGGTAGAGGCTCTGAAAAAATATAAAAGCCTCTACGAGGTGCGGGATGAAGCTGAAGGTCGCCCGGCTGGCCTCGACTTCAAGGCGGCGCTGGCAGCGCCTGGCCTTTCCGTCATCGCCGAGCTGAAGCAGGCTTCGCCTTCTAAAGGGCTCATCGCCCCCGACTTCGAGCATATTTATTTGGACAAGGCCCGCCAGTACGAAGAGGGCGGCGCAGCCGCCATCTCCTGCCTGACGGAGCCAAAGTTCTTCCTGGGCAGTGACGAATATCTGCGCCAAGTGAGGGCAGCTGTACAGCTGCCCATCCTGCGCAAGGACTTCACTATTGACGAGTATCAGATTTACGAGGCCAAATGCTTGGGGGCCGACGCAGTGCTGCTGATTTGCAGCCTGCTCAGCCCGGCACAGTTGGCCGAGCATTTGTGCCAAGCTCATGAGTTAGGTTTGGCTGCTTTAGTAGAAGCACACGATGCCGATGAGGTTGGCGCCGCCCTCACGGCCGGCGCTGGCATCATCGGCGTGAACAACCGCAACCTGAAGGACTTTAGCGTCAATCCGCTGAATAGTCTGCGACTTAGGGAGCACATCCCGCAGGATAAGATCTTCGTGGCCGAAAGCGGCATTGCCAAAGCCAGCGATTGCGCGGGCCTCAAGGCCGCGGGTGTGCAGGCGGTGTTGGTGGGCGAGGCGCTGATGCGCAGCAGCAACCCGGCAGGGATGCTGCGGGAAATGAGGGCGTGATGCCATGACTAAAGTAAAAATTTGCGGCTTGACTCGCAGCGAAGACATCGAGTGCGCTAATAGAGTGCAGCCTGACTTCATTGGTCTGGTATTTTACGCCAAAAGTAAGCGAGCCGTAACTGCTGAGCAGGCGGCGCAGCTGAAGGCCAAGCTAGTGCCAACAATTAAGGCTGTAGGCGTCTTTGTTAATAACGAGATTGACTTTATTGCTAACTTGGCTCAAGCCGGAACTATAGATGTGATTCAGCTGCATGGGGATGAGGATGGTGCTTATATCCAAAAGCTTCGTGCAGTCTTAGGGAATGCTGCCATCCCCATCATCAAGGCTATTCGAGTGCGTAGTGAGGAGTCCCTACAGGGCTTGGAGGCCTTTCCTGTGGACTATTTCCTGTTTGACACCTATAAAGCCGGACACTACGGTGGCACGGGAGAGCGCTTTAGTCTGCAGCTGGAGTCTATTCATATTCCCAAGCCTTATTTCATCGCCGGTGGACTAGACGCCAGCAATATTGCCGAGGTCATTGCTGCCAATCCCAAGGCTTTTGCTGTGGATGTAAGCGGCGGGGTGGAGGATAGCACCACGGGTCTCAAGGATCCAGAAAAAATGACAGCTTTTGTGGCTCAGGTAAGACAAAATAATTAAATCATAGTATAATAAAAGCATAATACTTTAGAGAATAATATAAAAAATTTAGGGAGAGGTGCAAACATGACCAAGGGTAGATTTGGTATTCACGGCGGTCAATATATGCCGGAAACACTGATGAATGCAGTGCTGGAGCTGGAAGCAGCCTACGAAAAATATAAGAATGATCCTGAATTTAAGGCCGAGTTGGCCCAATTATATCATGAGTATGCCAATAGACCGTCTTTGTTGTACTATGCAGAGCGCATGACCAAGGATTTGGGCGGTGCCAAGATATATTTAAAGCGCGAGGATTTGAACCATACCGGTGCCCATAAAATCAATAACGTTCTGGGTCAGATTTTATTGGCTAAAAAGATGGGCAAAAAGCGTGTTATCGCCGAGACCGGTGCAGGTCAACACGGTGTAGCTACCGCTACCGCAGCCGCTCTCATGGGCATGGAATGCGTTGTCTATATGGGCAAGGAGGACTGCGAGCGTCAAAAGCTGAACGTTTTCCGCATGGAGCTGCTGGGCTCCAAGGTAGTGCCTGTGGAAAGCGGCACCGGCACTTTAAAGGATGCTGTTAACGAAGCTTTGCGCGTATGGACTGAAAGAGTAGAGGACACCTACTACGTTTTGGGCAGCGTTATGGGTCCTCATCCCTATCCTGAAATTGTGCGTGATTTCCAAAAGATTATCGGTGAAGAAATTCGCGCCCAAATGCTAGAAAAAGAAGGCCGTCTGCCCGATGTACTCATCGCCTGCGTAGGCGGTGGCTCCAACGCCATGGGTATGTTCTACGACTTTATTGAAGATAAAAATGTGCGCCTCATTGGTGTAGAAGCAGCTGGTCTCGGCGTGGATAATCCCAAGAACGCTGCTACCATTGCCAATGGTCGCTTAGGTATTTTCCATGGTATGAAGTCCTATTTCCTGCAGGATGAATACGGGCAAATCGCACCTGTTTACTCCATTTCCGCAGGCCTGGACTATCCGGGCATTGGCCCTGAGCACGCCAATCTCCATGATACCGGTCGTGCAGAATATGTGCCGGCTACGGACCAGGAGGCTGTGGACGCCTTTAACTATCTGTCCAAAATCGAGGGTATCATTCCCGCTATCGAGAGCGCCCATGCTGTGGCTCATGCCATGAAGATTGCGCCTACCATGGACAAGGATAAAATTATCGTAATCAATATTTCCGGTCGTGGCGACAAGGACGTGGCCGCAATCGCACGCTATATGGGGGTTGATTTACATGACTAGAATTCAAGA
>SFRS01000101.1 GCA_004562175.1 bacterium
TTGATGCTAAAGGCTTTGTTTATCCTCGCATCTGGTTCCGCTATCTGACCTTCGGTGAGACCATGTTCATTTTATTGAAGCTTTTCGAGGGCCACTAAGCAGTTAAGCATTGGGAAAAGGAACAAGCAAAACAAAAAGCTATGCTCTGGTTACGCACCATTGCATAGCTTTTTCTATGTGCACATTATAGTACTTTTTTTACTCCACTACAAGAGCTAAAGCCCATGTATACAAAACACATTTACAGGAGCTTTTGCTCCTCCTCAGCCAAAGGATAGGAAGATTTACCACCCTTGATATCCTTAGCATAGCAGCGGCTTTCGTCACGCCCGTAAATGCTGGTAAGCAAAAGGCCATCCTTCTTGGCGTCCGTCAGCAAAATAGAATAGCTCATTTCGCCACCCATAGCATCAAAGGCATCGTAACGAATCAGCTTCACATTCTGCAAACAACCCTGCACCTGCTCCTGCAGCTTGGCATGCTTGCTCTGCAACGCAGCCAGCTCTGCCTGCGTTTTGTGTAATTCATTTAAGGTGTCAGTCAAAACCACATCAATATTAGCTTCCTTACCTTGGGTAAAAAAGTCGTACTTAGCCTGCAAGGCGTTAAGCTTGCCCTTTACACTGAACAGCAAGACTGCTAAAACTACAATTACTAATCCTAAAACAGCAATAATCACTGCCAGATTATTACTCAGAGCCAAATTTGCTCCTTCCACTATATCGTCTCCAATCTATAGTCTAACCGTTGCAGGTATTCATACATGCAAACGGCGTATGGTCTGTGGTGTCGGCAGCTCATCCTCATGCCCTTGCTGGAGCACCTCATAAATGCGCTCCAAATCTTCGGCAGAATAATATTCGATTTGAATGGTGCCTCCTTGGCGACCATCCTCCTCAGGCTTGGGCTGTACCTTGACCTTGGTTCCCAAAAGCTCCACCAGACGCTGCTCAAAATCGCGACAGAACACATCATTGGCACTGGGCACGCGCTTGGGCTTGTCCGGCTTTTCCTTGGCCTTGGGAGCCTGCTCCTCCACGATTTCACGCACAATCTTCAGCTGCTTGCCTTCCTTTAAAAGGCGCACTACCTGTTCTGTCATCCGGGAGCTCCAACCATTTTCCATAACGGCCGTGGCCACCTCTAGCTGCTGCTCCTGCTTAGGGAGTCCCAAAAGCTGCTTGGCTTGCCCCATATTCAGCTTTCCTTCCACAATGAAGCCCTGAATAGCATCGGGCAAATTCAAAAGGCGCAAAATATTGGTTACAGCCACGCGACTGCGTCCCACCTTTTCTGCTGCCTGCTCCTGGGTCAGCTTGCATTCTGCCATCAAACGGCGCAGTCCCTGCGCCTCCTCAATGGGGTTCAAGTCATGGCGCTGAATGTTTTCCACTAGCGCAATTTCCATCATTTTAATGTCGTCGTATTCCTTAACAATAGCAGGCACACTGGTCAGCCCGGCTAGCACGGCTGCCCGCAGACGACGCTCACCTGCCACCAGCTCGTAGCCCTTGCCCTTTTGGCGCACTACCAAGGGCTGCACTACGCCGAATTCCTTGATAGAAGCGGCCAGCTCCTGTAGCTTTTCCTCATCGAAAACACGCCGCGGCTGGTAGGGATTAGCCTTAATAGCCTCCACCTCCAGCTCCGTAGGCTTATTATTAGCTTGTTCCTCTTGTATAGGCTCCGATACAGGACTGGGATGTTCGCCGAAAATCGCCCCCAGGCCCTTGCCTAAGCCACCCCTCTTACTCATCTTCCAATACCTCGTTGGCCAATTCCATGTACACCTGCGCACCCTTGGATTTGGCATCATAATCAATAACAGGCTGCCCATGGCTGGGAGCCTCGCTCAGACGTACATTGCGGGGAATGATGGTGTTGTACATCTTTGCCCTAAAGTATTTCTTCACCTCTTCCACAACCTCTTGGGAAAGATTAGTGCGGCTGTCATACATAGTCATCAGCACGCCCTCCAGCTTCAAGGCCGGATTCAAATTGCGCTGTACCAGCTGAATAGTATTCATCAGCATGGTCACACCCTCCAAGGCGTAAAACTCGCACTGGATGGGAATCAGCACGCTGCTGGCAGCAGTCAGGCCGTTAATAGTGAGCAGTCCCAAAGAAGGCGGACAATCAATCAAAACATAATCATAATTATGCTTCACCCGCTCCAGGGAGTTCTTCAAACGACCCTCGCGGTTCATCAAGGATACCAGCTCGATTTCTGCTCCTGCCAGCTGTATGGTTGCCGGTACAATGTCCAATCTATCATAGGCAGTGTGTTTAATAACCTCCTGCATGGGGACATCATTAATAATCGCATCATAAATACATTGCTTTATATCACGTTTATCAAAGCCAAAGCCGCTGGTAGCATTGCCCTGGGGGTCGCTGTCAATCAAAAGCACCTTGCGGCCCAAAGCAGCCAGGCAGGCAGCCAGATTAACCGCTGTAGTCGTTTTGCCTACGCCACCCTTTTGGTTGGCCATAGCAATTACCTTTACCACTTCGCTTCACCTCTAGTCATAATTAGTCTAGTATATTGTATCATATTTTGGGCAGCCTTGGCTAAGATTTTTTGCTGAATTATGAGGAAGACCCTTGGGTTAAATTGCTTATGGAGGTCCGCCCTAAGCACAAAGCACACTACTTTAAGCAAAACGCTTACAGTAGTGTGCTTATTACTTTTACGCTTTTATGAATTTTGTATAGTAGCTCTATGGTACGCAAAGAATTTACAGCGCTTCACAAGCCTTGTTGATGGCCTCTTCATCCACACGCATAGCCACCATGGTTTTTTCCAGCAGCTCGTCCAGCTCCCAGCCCAATTCCTCGGCGCCAGTCTTGATAACATCACGGCTGCAGCCGGCAGCAAATTTTTTATCCTTAAACTTCTTTTTCAGGGATTTGAGCTCCATGTCCTGCACACTCTTAGAGGGACGCATCAGCGCAGCGGCACCAATGAGGCCGGACAGCTCATCAATAGCGAACAAAACCTTTTCCATTTGGTGCTCCGGTTTAATATTGGCGCCGGACAGTCCCCAGCCGTGGCTAGCGGTGGAACGGATGATGCTTTCGTCCACCCCATGCTGACGCATGAGCTCTTGACTCTTCACGCAGTGCTCTTCGGGATATTGTTCAAAATCAAGGTCATGCAAAAGGCCGACAATACCCCAATACTCCACCTCGTCCGCATAACCCAATTCCTTGGCAAAATAGCGCATAATCCCCTCTACCGTGAGCGCATGACGCAGATGAAAGGGCTCCTTATTATATTGCCTTAGTAAATTCCAAGCTTCTTCTCTGGTTAACATTTATATCTCTCCTTCATGCTTCGGTATGCTTGGCGCGATATTCGTTGATAATATCCGCCAAAGATGTGTGATCCACCACCCCATCAATAGCATCCTGAATCTTTTTATACAGCCCGATAGTCAGGCAGGAATCAAATTTATCGCAGGGAGTGTTGCAATCCAAGCAGGAAACGGGGGCTAGGCTGCCTTCCACTGCACGCAAAATTTCGCCCACACTGTAGTCCTCCGGCCTGCGAGCCAGACGGTAGCCGCCTTGGGCACCTCGGGCGCTTTCCACCAAGCCTTCTCGATTCAGCCGGTGAATGATTTGTTCTAAATATTTATCGGAAATTTCCTGCCGTTGGGCCACTGCCTTGAGCGGAATGAAGCCTCCGCCATGATTCATGGCCAAATCCAGCATCAGTCGCAGCGCATAGCGTCCTTTGGTAGAAATTCTCATGCTAGTCACCTCAATATCTCAATGCATTCTTAAGGATTTGTTTTTCTATGAAATCTATTTTACTATGAATCCACTAGGAATTCAATCTTTTCTGCCTCGCTCTTCCCATTTGTTACAGATAATTTGCAGATGTAAATCAGCAAATAAATCCTAAACTGTGCTGACAGTGGGCAGGGTTTTGTGTTAAAATATCACTATACTACAATTTGGAGGCAACGCAATGAATCACAAGGAATTAGATAAAACCTTTAAGGGCTATATGGCAAAATTTACCTCTGACAAGGAGCTTGGTCAGATGATGAGCAGAATCACCTTCCAGGAGCTGTTCAATCCCAAGTTCTTGCAGGAAAACAGCAAATTCACTTCCATGGATGATATGATTTGGCGCAGCGGCTTTGGCATTATGAACCTGATGGAGGTCGAAAATGTCAACCAAGCTAAATGGAACGAATACATCGCTAAGAACAGCGACTGCGAAACCTGGCATGATTTTGGCAAGCTGGC
>SFRS01000102.1 GCA_004562175.1 bacterium
GTGCCAAAGGAGGCCTTTTTGAAATCGTTCTTATGGAGCTGGTAAACAGCATCCTTATAGGCATACTCCATGCCGGGGATGATGTCCAGGGAGGTCATAGCCACGCGGGTGTAGCCCTCCTTTTTCAGTTGAGCAATGGCTTCCTCAGGAGTCGGATAGGTGATGCCTTCTTTAGCCTTAATGCGGTCGATGATAATGTGGGAGGTGAAGGCAGTGACAACCTTCACGCCGGGATGGGCAGCCTTGATGGCATTCACGGTAGCGTCAATGGTATTTTCGCGAGTGTCCTTAAAGGTGGTACCAAAGCTCATGACGAGAATGGCATCCTTGTCAGGCAGGTTAGCCAGAGCAGCGTTGGTGTTGGATTTAACACCGATTTCAGTAGCCATTAAAAGGGCCGGGGTGGCAGTTTTTACTTCATCACTCAGCTGATAAGCAGCGTGAGAGGTGGCAGCGAAGCCTAAAAGGGCTGCACAGGTCATGGTTGCAAGGGCAAATTTTTTCAAGGATTTCATAAGTACACACTCCTTTAATTATGATATAAGACAATTGAGTTCTCTATAAAATGCATAATCAAATCTAGATTGCTCTCTTTCTTAAGATTATATCATCAATAATTAAGATGTCAAGAATAATGAGAAATATTTTTAATAAGATTCTAAGGGCGAAAAGAAAAACCCCGAAGTTAGTGGGCTAGCTAGCTTCGGGGTTCATAAAACTGAGTTATTTTTTTATTAAAGCTTTGAGAAAATCGTTGGTGGAACGCCCCAACATACCAGAGGTATCCTCTTCGTATTCGCGCTCACGTCTGTCCATAACATTGGCGATAACAGCCGCAGTCTCGAGATCATAGACATTATAAATAACATCAATTAAAGCATTGTTGTGATAGGCATCGGGGACCCAAACCTGAGTGGTGATGGGAATCTCTACGTAATATTCTTTACCCCAGGAATCCTTACGCTTTTCCTTGAAGTATTCGGTCTTTTGTTGATAATGACCTGCAACCTTGAAGCGGCGATAACCTAAATAGTTAATCGTGATACGGGCTTCCACAGTTTTGGGAGCTTTTTTGTTACGGTTTAAAAGGCTTTCCTGTTCGCCTGTGGGAGCAAGGGGACCACCGGGACGCTCATCGGTGAGGATGAGGTTGTTTTTTCCGGCTGCGCTATACAGTGCCGAGAGCAGCTTTTCTTCGGCCATGCCTTCAGCATGGAAGCTGCCCTCCGTTTCAGGATGGGCATTGGTAATGACAGTAACCTTTACGTTACGCACGTTGGAAAAATCGTATTGAGGGTGACGATAAAGCTTGGGACCTGCAGCTGCGCTAACGCAGAAGAGGCAGAGGGTTAACACGAGTAAAAAGATTCTTTTCATAAAACACCTTCCTTGTAAAAGATAACTGCACCCCAGTCAAGTTTTACTATTTCTTAGCCAGCTGAGCCTTGATGCCGGCAAAGGTTTCCGGGCTGATGATATGCTCGATGCGGCAAGCATCCTTTTCCGCGATTTCCATATCAACACCAAGAATCTCATTAATATAGCGGGTCAGGGTAACATGGCGATCATAAACAGCAGCGGCCTTTTTTTGACCCTCCTTGGTCAGCAAAATCGAGCCGTCCGGATGCATAATAATATAGTTATCCCGCTTTAAAATGCTCATGGCACGGCTTACACTGGCTTTGGTGAATTGCATAGCATCAGCAATATCAATGGAACGGACACTGCCGTTCTTTTTTGTTAAAACTAGTATGGTTTCCAGGTAGTTTTCACCTGATTCGAGTAGCGCCATCAGTAAAACCTCCAAGTTGAGTGAGACTAATTGCAACAATTAAAAATTTTGCAATCTATTACCCTCTATTTTAGCATATTTAGTCACACCCGTCACTAGGTAATAGTGTATAATAAGATGAATATACTAGGAGGTTGGCAGATGTTAGATTTTATGATAGAAAAACAGAGTGTGTGGGAGCTTTTAGAGACCACGACAAAGCCCATTGTCCTTTATGGCATGGGAAATGGCGCAGATAAGATTCTTGATTGGTGTGAAGCACATGCTGTGCAGGTGCAGGGCGTGTTTGCCAGTGATGAATTTGTACGCGGGCAAAAGTTTCGAGGCTTTACCGTGGAGCGCTATGCGGATATTAAAGCACGCCTTGGCGAGGAGCTCTTAGTGGTCATTGCCTTTGCCAGTGAAAGGCCGGAGGTGTTGGCGCGCTTTAGGGAGCTATCTGCTGAGCAGCAGGTGGTGGCGCCCCATCTGCCGCTGTTCGACGAAGAGGAGACTGTGAGCGAGGCGTGGCTTATTAAGCACGCAAGGGAGCTCACGGAGGCATACGAGCGTTTAGCAGATGACGAGTCCCGCAAGGTCTTTGCCAATACGCTGAACTATAAGCTGAGCGGCAAAATTAGCTATTTGTTTGACTGCGAAAGCGAGCGGCAGGAGGATTTGCTCCAGCTAATCCGTCCTGGCGCGAGCGAGGTCTATCTGGATTTGGGTGCCTATAATGGTGACACGATTCAGGAGCTGGGCCAGCTGACGGACTGGCACTGGCGTCAGGTGGTAGCAGTGGAGCCGGACAGACGCAATTGCCGCAAGCTGCGCCTGTTGGCGGAGGAGCTTGCTGAGCGAGGGCTAGCTGTGGAAGTGCACGAAAGTGGCATTTGGGACAGCGTGGGCGAGCTCAGCTTTAGTGATAGCGGTGGACGTCAGTCCACCTTTGTGGGCGCCACCAAAAGAGTGGTGCCTGTGACCACTATTGATGCAGTAGCTGTGGGACGCGCCATTTCCTATATCAAGATGGATGTGGAGGGGGCGGAGGTGCAGGCGCTCGCTGGCGGCGCCGCAACCATCAGAAGGTTTGCGCCTAAGCTTTTTGTAGCAGCTTATCACTATGATGTGGATTTATTCCGTTTGCCCCTGCTTTTGTGGCAGCTAGTGCCGGAGTACAAAATTTATTTGCGTAAGCATCCCTATGTGCCCGCATGGGAGCTGAATTATATTGCTGTAAGGTAAGTGATTTCTACAATGTGTATTTAAAGTTGGGTGGTATTGTCCGCACTTTAAATACACATTTTTGTTTACTCAATTATGGGACGCAAAATGTCCATATAGGACAAATATAGTCACATGTAAACCAGTGGTGGAATGTCTACTCAATAAGCGTTAATGTGACACAAAAAGTTAAAATTTTATTAAATTTGTGTAAAGTGTAAGCAGGGAAAAATCAGACTGTAGCGAATTTTTCCAATAGAGGTGTAGAAGGCAATTTACACTAGTAAAAATCATATATCAACGAAGATAAGGAAAAAAAGGAGTGTTTGTGAATGAAAAAATCTAAATGGATGCTTGGCGCAGCAGCAATTCTGGCATTGAGTGTAGCCCTGGCTGGCTGCGGCGGTGGCGACAAAAAGGCTGAGAAAAAAGCTGGCGGCACTAAAGGCGAAATCATGGTTTATACCTCTATTTACCCTGATATCATCGACAATATGTGCAAACCCAATGTTGCCAAAGCATTCCCCGAAATGAAGGTTAACTGGTTCCAAGGCGGCACCGAAAAGGTTGTTACCAAGATTACCGGCGAAATCAAAGCTAAGAAGATTGGCGCTGACGTATTGATGGTAGCAGATCCTTCCTACTATCTGAAATTAGAAGACCAAAAACTGTTGCTTCCTTACAAATCCAAGGAAGAAAAGAACCTGATCAATGATAAAGCTGCTGACGGCTCCTGGTATGCAGTTCGTGTATGCAACATGATCATTGCTTACAATGCTGACAAGCTGAAGGCTGAAGATGCTCCGAAAAACTGGACCGATTTGACTGACCCGAAATGGAAGGGCAAAATCGCTATGCCTAACCCCATGCTGAGCGGTACCGCTTATGTAGCAGTTGGCGCATTGGCTGACAAATATGGTTGGGAATATTTTGATAAACTGAAGGCTAACGGCCTGCGCGTTGAAGAAGGCAACTCCGCTATTCAAAACAAGCTGTTGACCGGCGAATATGCAGCTGCTATGATTCTGGAAGAGAATATCCTGAAGCTGGCTAACACCAAGAAAGAGCCTCTGAAGGTTATTTATCCGAAAGACGGCGTAGTTCAAGTTCCTTCCCCGATCGCAATCTTCAACACCACCAAGAATCCTGAAGGCGCTAAAGCTTTGGTTGACTGGTGGCTGAGCAAGGAAGGCCAACAAGCAGTTGTTAAGGGCTGGATGCACTCCGTTCGTGGCGACGTTAAAGAGCCTATTGGTTCCGT
>SFRS01000103.1 GCA_004562175.1 bacterium
GCTCAAACATGTCTCGATTTCTATTGTTCCAGCCACTTATTCGCTGCGCATTATTATGCTACTATAATTATTCATTGTGCAGTATAATTGCTACTGTTTTTACCTGTGAATAATATGTGTAGATAGGGGACGCGACTAAGGATTTTTGTTAGGATAATGCTTGCAAAAAGGGAGGCAAGCACCAGTACAAAATACGAAAATGTTACCTTCTTTACAGTCATGACGATGCCGAATTTGGTGTAAAAGCTGGTCATCCATTCGAGGATGAGGGGATGGATGAAGTAGATGAGCATGGAATACTTCGATAAAATGTCGATGTATTTGGTGCGTTTGGCTTGCTCCAGCTTGTCCAGTGACCAACAGAAGAAGAGGATGGAGGCGATGGTGTAGACAAGGCCTTGGGGACTGAGTTGGTGATAGGTGTTGGCGATGTCTAAAAGTGAGTATTTTTCATAAGTGAAGGAGTAGTAGGCACTGCCAGCAGTGTAGGCGATGGCGGCTAGGTAAAAGAGGACAACGGTCAGGCTATGCTTGCGCAAGCAGTCGTTAAAGCTTTGCCAATGCAGGGCGGCTAGGCCACCTCCTATAAAGATGAGCAAATAGTGCAGGGGCAGGTAGTTAAGGCGATAATTGAAAAAGTTTTTCGCCACAAGACTCCAATTGGCTGGGTCGATGCCGGGATGGGTGGTCCACCAATTGAAGGCGAGCTGGAAGATAAAGAGGAGAGTTAGTCCCAAAGCTATACTATGCTCATTAATCCAACGCAGTAATGTGCGCCACAGAGGGTAGCTGGCATAAAACCAAAGCAGGATGACCATGAAGTACAGGTGATAGCAGGCAAGGCCAAAGAAAAGCACGAAGGCGAGATGCAGGGGCTGCCAGCTGATCATGCCACTGGGAAGGACTAGGGTGAAGTAGGCTAGGTAAAAGAGGGACCAGTTTAAATAGGGAAGTCCTGCGCCGCGCAGGCGTTTTTTCAGAAAGTCCCAATAGTTTAGCTTGCCGCCAGTGAGCAGTGCTTTGTCATTGCAGACGAGTCCGTAGCCGGAGATGAAAAAGAAGGCAGGGACGCTGTAGCGGCTGAGTACTTCTAGGAAGCAGTATAGTGTGAAGTTGTTGGGGGCGAGGCCTAAGGAGCCGCCGATGTGGATGCCGATAACTCCCAGCATGCACAGCCCACGAATGTTATCGATGATGTTGTTACGCATAAGTAAGAAGCCTTTCAAAAATATAAGAATAAGAAATTCGTAATAAGCAAGCATCATGCTCGCTTGAAAGCACAGCTCGCCTGCTGCTTACTCATTAATCAAATTCATGATTGAGTAAAACTGTGCAAGCGAAAAGCGTATATCTGGGAAGTGGCGTAGGCAAGAATGCGACTACAGTAGCATTGCAATGAATAATCGAATTACGACAGCAATGGACAGGCTCGCATGTTCGCGAAGCGCCTCGTCACGCTTTCGGAGGCTTTTCTTTTGACGGATTAAGCGCTCTATGTGAACATTGCATCAAGCATTCGCAGACCGGAGCACTTCACAGGTATACCTTTGAGCGATGATTTATTAACACACTACTAAATTATACACCTAAAGCCTCACTAAAGGCTAGCGAGAATTTCTGTAAGAAAAGCGTAAAAAAATACTGGAAATATTTGACGTTTTACTTATTGGGGTGTAAAATATATCTAATCAATCCAATTGCACCTTTAAACGAGTCCCGTGAGACTACAAGGTTTGACTATTGTTGAAACACAAGGCCTTCTTGTACCCTCATGGGTTCAAGAGGGCTTTTATTCATTCTATTACATATATACAGGAGGTAAAGCTAATGGCTAAATCAAATGTATCTCTGGGTGGCAGAGATATACTGGATCTGGAAAGCCTCAGCGTAGAAGAAATCGAGCTGATTTTGAAAACAGCTGAGGAAATGAAGAAGATTATGAAAAGGGATATCAAAAAGGTTCCCTCTCTGCGTGGTAAATCCATCATCAATCTGTTCTATGAACCCAGTACCCGTACTCGTACTTCCTTTGAACTGGCAGGCAAATACCTGGGCGCTGATGTAGTTAATATCACCACCGGCAACTCCAGCGTAGTAAAAGGCGAGTGCCTGCGCGATACCATTTTGACTGTACAATCCATGGCTTGCGATGCCATTGTAATGCGTCATCCCATCGAAGGCGCTGCTGCTTACGCAGCTCAGGTTGCTGACCCTGTAATCATCAACGCTGGCGACGGTGCGCATGCTCATCCGTCCCAAGGCCTCTTGGATATGTTCACCATTCGTGAGCAGGGCAAAAGCTTAAAGGGCCTGAAAATGGCCATCATCGGCGACATCCTGTACAGCCGTGTTGCTCGCACCAATATTGCTGCTTGGAATAAGATGGGTGCTGAAGTGCATGTAGCTGGTCCCATGACATTGCTGCCCCACGACATCGAAGCTTTGGGCGTAACTGTGCATAAGCACGTTGAAGACGCTATTGCCGATGCTGATGTTGTAGATATCCTGCGTATTCAGTTGGAACGCCAAAAGAAGGGCCTGTTCCCGACCACTCGTGAATATGCTCGCATTTTTGGTATTAATGAAAAGCGTTTGGCCTTGGCTAAACCCGATGTAACCGTGCTCCATCCGGGCCCCATGAACCGTGGCCTTGAAATCTCCTGGGAGGTTGGTTACTGCGATAACGCTGCTATCCGCACCGAGGTACAAAACGGCGTAGCAGTTCGTATGGCACTCTTATTCTTGACTTTGACAGGAGGTAAACACATTGAAAACGTTGATTAAAAACGGCAGGGTTTTTGACCCCAGCCAAAATTTAGACGCTGTAATGGACATCCTGGTAGAGGATGGCAAGATTAAAGCAGTGGCTGCAGGTATTACTGAAGCTGCTGATGAAGTATATGATGCAACCGGTCTCGTTGTAACCCCCGGCCTTATCGATATGCATACCCATATGCGTGAGCCCGGTCTGGAGGCTAAGGAAGACATTATTTCCGGTACTATGGCTGCGGCTGCCGGCGGTGTAACCACTGTAGCCTGCATGCCTAACACTAAGCCCGTTGTGGATTCTGCTATTATTGTAAGCGGTATTAAGCAACGTGCTGCTGAAGAAAGCTATGCCAACGTAGAGGTAGTAGGCGCAATTTCCAAGGGTGAAAAGGGTGAAGAGTTGGCCGAAATGGGCGATATGGCCTATAGAGGGGCAGTGGGCTTTTCCGATGACGGTCACTATGTAAAGAGTTCCCGCTTGTTCATGCTGGCTGCTAAATACATCACTGCCTTTGACAAACCCCTGATGCTCCATGCCATTGACCCTGAACTGGCTGCTGAAGGCTACATGCATGAGGGTGTAGTTTCTGCTCGCATTGGCGTGCCCGGCGTTCCCTCCATCTCCGAGGATATTGCTGTAGCTCGTGATTGCATCATCGCAGAATACGCTGGCGCACATGTACACATCTGCCATGTGGCTTCCAAGGGTGCTATTGACATCATTCGTCAAGCTAAGAAGAAGGGCGTTAACGTAACCAGTGAGGTTACCGTGCACCACCTGACCTTGACTGATGAAGCTTGCGCAGGTTATAGCTCTGCAACTCGCGTAAGCCCGCCCCTGCGTAGCTGGGACCATGTACAGGCCATGCGTGAGGCTGTGCTGGATGGCACTGTGGACTGCATCGTTACTGACCATGCACCCCATGCTCCTGAAGAAAAGGATGTGGAGTTCCGTTATGCTCCCTGCGGCTTCTGCGGCTTGGAGACCAGCTTGGGCGTTATGCTGACCGATTTGTACCACACTGGTATTTTTGACTTGAAGACGATTATCAGCAAGATGAGCTGTGAGCCTGCCAAGGTCTTCCACCTGCCCGGCGGCACCTTGAAGGAAGGCAGTGTTGCTGATATCACTATTATGGATTTGAATAAGGAATGGACTGTTGACAGCTCCAAATTCTATACTCGCGGCAAATTCACTCCCTATGAAGGCAAGGCCTGCAAGGGTAAAGCCGTAGCTACCATGCTGCATGGTAATTTTGTAATGAGAGATGGTGTAGTATGCACAAAGAAGTAAGAAAAGGTAAATTAGTTCTGAAGGATGGCAGCGTTTACGAAGGCCTTCTTTACGGTGGCAAGCGCAATGCAGTGGGTGAGGTTTGCTTCACCACCGGCATTGCGCTTGCCACCGTATAGAAGGCCCTCGTAAACGCTGCCATCCTTCAGAACTAATTTACCTTTTCTTACTTCTTTGTGCAT
>SFRS01000104.1 GCA_004562175.1 bacterium
AAGGCGGAATAATTGTGGCCCAAAAGAGCGCCCAGGGCTGTCACCACGTCCAGCTCCGGACTTTGGAAGAAGTGGTTTACCAAGGCCACCGCGATAATGCCCTTCAGCATGTCACAAAGCAGCACCAGCACCGCCGTGGTGGGTCCCACCGTGCGGAACACATTGGTGGTGCCAATATTTTTACTACCATAATTACGAATATCAATACCGTGCAGAGCCTGCACCAGCCATAAACCGCTGGGTACGGAGCCACATAAATGTCCCAGTACAAAGCCCAGGACATAATGCACTATTCCCACCTCATTTAGCATCTACATCACCTGACTTAATTTTATTCGTCCTCGTTCTTGCCGCGGATAATCATTTGAATGGGGGTACCCTCGAAGCCAAAGGCCTCACGCAGCTTGTTCTCAAGATAACGCTGGTAGGAGAAGTGCATGATTTCCGGCTCGTTGACAAAAATCACGAAGGTTGGCGGCTTGATCTTCACCTGAGTTACATAGAGAATCTTCAAGCGCTTGCCCTTTTCCGTGGGTGGCGGGTTGATGGCCACGGCATCCTCGATCACCTGGTTCAAAATGCTGGTGGCAATGCGTTGCGCGTTTTGCTCAGCCACGTAGCTGATGACCTCGGGCAGACGATGGATGCGCTGCTTGGTCACGGCGGACACGAACACGCAGGGAGCGTACTGCAAGAACACAAGCTCCTTGCGCAGGGTTTCCGTATAACGCAGGGTGGAGCTGTTGTCCTTTTCGTACAAATCCCATTTATTCACAACCAAAATAATAGCCTTGCCTGCTTCATGAGCATAGCCCACAATGCGCTTGTCCTGCTCGGTGACGCCCTCCACAGCGTCGAACACCATGAGCACAACATCGCTGCGGTCCACAGCACGCAAAGAGCGCATGACACTGTACTTTTCAATGGGCTCGTCCACCTTGGCCTTGCGGCGCATGCCCGCAGTATCAATGAAGAGATACTTTTGGCCATTGCGCACCACGGGGGTGTCGATGGCGTCGCGGGTGGTGCCGGCCACATCGCTGACGATGGAGCGCTCCTCACCCACCAAAGCGTTGAAAATAGAGGATTTGCCCACGTTGGGGCGACCAATCAAGGCCACCTTGATTTCGTCCTCATCGTCCATGGTGGTGCCCAGCTTGTCACTGGGGAATTTGGCTACCACTGCGTCCAGCAAGTCGCCCAAGCCCAAATGGTTGGAGGCGGATACGGGAATGGGGTCACCAATGCCCAGATTATAAAACTCGTAAATATTCATCTCCTGCTTGGGAGAGTCAGCCTTGTTCACGGCCAGCACAATGGGCTTTTTGGATTGGCGCAACAATCTTGCCACATCCGCATCCTCGGTGGTAATGCCGCTGCGTGCGTCGCACACAAAGAGAATCACATCGGCCTCTTTGATAGCGATTTGGGCCTGCTGGCGAATGGACACAGCAATGGCGTCGGCGTTCATGATTTCGATGCCGCCAGTGTCCACCATCATGAATTCGTGGTCCAGCCATTCTGCCATGGCATAGAGGCGGTCGCGGGTGACACCGGGGGTGTCCTCCACAATGGAGATCCTGCTATTGGCAAAAATGTTGAACAGGGTCGATTTGCCAACGTTAGGACGTCCTACTATAGCAACAATAGGTTTTCCCATAATAAATTTCCTCCATAATACTATAAATGTTTATTTCAATCTAGCGTGTTATTGTAAAATTTAATTTAACCCCTCAGTCAGCTCGCAAGCTTCACTGACAGCTCCCCTTTAAAGGGGAGCCTTTCTTCTACCGAAAGCTAGCAAGTTGCCTCCACCTCCGGGGGACAAGGTGAATTGGCACTTTAGGGCCAAGAGAAGGCACCCTGGGGTGGGTGCCGAGCTTGCGAGGCGGAAGGGGGCTTCGCCTATCCTTAATGATCTATACCTAATCTTGACGAAACACCCTTATGGAAGTAATGCTTCACTTCGCTCATATCCGTCACCAAATCCGCAATCTTCACCAGCTCCTCCGGTGCACCGCGACCGGTGGTGATGATTTCCAGCTCGTGCTGATGCGCTTTCAGAAAGTCCACAACCTCCTCAAGTGGCAACATCTTGGTAGCCAAAACAATGTTCAGCTCATCAAGAATCACAATATCCACCTGCTTGTTAACAATAGCCTCCTTGGCTGCTTCCCAGCCATTGCGACACAAATCCAAATCGATTTGGGCAGGATTGCGGAAGTTCACAAAGGCATCACGCCCCACCTGGCGCAGCTCGAAGCCCGGCACAAAGCCTGCCGCTCTCGCCTCGCCATATTCCGGGTCATCCTTCAAAAAGCACAGCATCAAGGTCTTGAGGCAATGGCCCGCGCCACGCAAAGCGACGCCCAAGGCGGCCGTGGTTTTACCCTTGCCCGTACCAGTATATACCTGTAACATTGTTTCACCTACTTACTCAGCACCACAGAAATACCTACCTTGCACACAGCGCAGCTGCGCCCTAAGGAATACGCACATTTCTTAGCTTTCTAACAGTAAATGCAAAAGCTCCTTGGCACCCTTAGCGATTTCCACCCTGCCAGGGAAGGCAGCCTTGAATTCCTCCAAGGATGTGTCATCTAAAAACAAATTGTCATTATTCAAAACCACAGCGGGCAAAATCAAACGTTTACCTTTGGCTGTGGCGAGAATATCCCCAGCCGTCAAAAGGCCGGTTACGTTCACTTTACCACCGAAGAACTTGTTCTTCACCGGCACAAACTTATGCGCACTGCCATATTGCTTGTTCAAAGCTTCCATTAAAGGCTGCAGCACATTATAAGCGCTTTCACCCACGGGAATCACTGCGGGAGCAGTGGCAGTGTAGCTGCCCATGCCTTGCAGGGTCTCCTGCCATTCATCCAAGAAGCTGCGAGTGAGGCCAATGCCATTTTCCAGCTGCGGGAAGCCGTCGTACCATTCGGCAGTGGGCACCTCACGCCCGGCCAAAAGGTAGAACTCATCCCCCAAATAGATGAAGGTTTTGCCTGTTTCCTCACGACACTGCTTTTGCCACGGGGTAACCTGGTCGATTAAAGCAGCTGCCTCCTCCTTGGTAAAGGTCCGCAAGGGATGCAGTCCCTCCCTGTGCTTGGTGATGCCCACGGGCACCACGGCCATGGTCAACACATTGGGATGCTTTGCATACAAATCATGGAAGCTCTTGGCCAAAATCTCCCCATCGTTATAGCCGGGACAGCAGACGATTTGGGTGTGCACCTCAATGCCTGCTGCGAACAAACGCTCCAGCTTGTCCATGAGCTCACCGGCGAAGCGATTGTGCATCATTTCGCAGCGCACCTTGGGGTCCGTGGCATGGACTGATACATACAGCGGCGTCATATGGGTTTGGATGATCCGCTGAAAATCCTCCTCCTTGAGATTGGTCAAGGTGATGAAATTGCCATATAAAAAGGACAGCCGATAATCGTCATCACGTACATATAGACCCTTGCGCATGCCGGGAATCATTTGGTCCACGAAGCAGAAGATGCAGTTATTGTAGCAGGTGCTGACCTTGTCAAACACAGCAGCCTCAAACTCCAGTCCCAAATCCTCGTCGGGATATTTATCAATATGTACCTGACGGCGTTCGCCCTCCTGATTTTCCAGCTCCAAATCCACCTCGTAATCGGAGGTGTAGAAGCTCAATTCAATGATGTCCTTTACCTGCACGCCGCAAACAGCAACCAGCTTATCCCCGGCCACGATGCCGGCGGCCTCGGCCAGACTGTTTTTGCGCACAGCACTAATCAATCCTTGCATGAAAATATGGCAACTCCTTAAAAATAAGCATAATAATCCCTTGGATAAACAATGTGTCATTAAATTATAACATATTTGATGCGTAAATGCTAGTAGATGTAGCAACAAAGGCTGCTTGAAAGCAAAGAAAGCAGGCTGTACCCCTGCTTTCCCGTCTTTTTAGCTTCTATTATTGGCTCTCAGCGTCACTGCCTCGGCAATGTGGGAGGCCTGAATATTGGCGCAGCCCGCTAAATCCGCAATGGTGCGGGCCACCTTCAAAATGCGGTCATGGCTGCGAGCACTAAGGTTGAGGATATTGAAGTATTTTTCCATAACCTGCTGAGCATCAGGTCCTAGCTGGCAATATTTCACCACCTCCTGCCGACCCATTTGGGCATTGCAATGAATGCCCCATGGCTCCAAGCG
>SFRS01000105.1 GCA_004562175.1 bacterium
CACAATTTGGCGACTCGCTCGAAAATGTTGCAGTGAGCGATGATTTGCTTATTGCCTTTTTCGCTATTCTTATAACAAAATATAAAACTATATCACACTGGCCGGATCCACATTAAAGTAAAGCTTCGGCTGCTCCTTAAATTCACTCTCAAGCAGCGCCGCCTTAAGCGCCTCCAAATCCCCCGCCTTAATCAGCACATTAAATCTATATAAATCTCTCACCTTTGAAACTAACGCAGGAAACGGCCCCGAAATTTGCAAAGCGTCCGCGCTAAGCTTCCCTTCCAACTGCAGCCTCTGCAAATAAAACACCAGCCTCTGGGCCAATGCCAACCCTTCCCCATCACTCTTATCCCAAATCGTAAGCTTCAGCATCTGGGCAAAGGGCGGATAAAAATACTCCTCCCTAGCCTTCAGCTCAATCCTCGCAAAGCCATCATAGTCCTGCTTTGCCGCCAGCTGAATAATCTCATTCTCCACATCATAGGTCTGGAAGATAACCTGCCCCGGCCTAGCCCCGCGCCCTGCGCGTCCGGCCGCCTGCGTGAGCAGGGAAAACGCCCTTTCCGAAGCGCGATAATCCGGCAAATTCAACGCACTATCCGCCGAAAGCACGCCAACTAACGTTACATTGGGAATATCGTGACCCTTGGCCACCATCTGCGTCCCGATGAGCACATTGCTAGCCCCACTGGCAAATTGGCGCAAAATATCCTCATGGGCAAACTTGGCCATAGTGGAATCCTGGTCCATGCGCAGCACATGCACATCGGGCAGCTGGGCTAGCTCCGCCTCCGCCTTCTGCGTCCCTGTGCCGAAGAACTTGATGCGCCTGCTGTGGCAGTTGGGGCATTCCGTAGGCACGGGCGCCGTATTGCCGCAATAATGGCAGCGCATATCCTCGTTGGCACTGTGGTAGACCAGCGCCACTGCGCAATGAGGACAGGTAATGGTATAACCACAATCACGACACATGACAAAGGTGGAAAAACCACGCCGATTCAAGAGCACAATGGCCTGCTCCCCCTCCGCCACGGTGGTCACCAGAGCCTGCTGCAGCCTGCGGGACAGGACGCTATAATTTTTCTCCTGCAGCTCCCGGCGCATATCCACCAAATGCACTGTTGGCAGCTGGCTGCCATTGGGACGCTGGGTCAGGCGCAAATGGGTATACTCCCCTGTCTGCGCCTTGTAATAGGTAACAATATCCGGGGTGGCACTACCCAAAACCAGGGGCGCGCCCGTGTGACGACAACGGGCCAAGGCCACCTCGCGGGCATGGTAGTTGGGGCGCTCCTCCTGCTTATAGCTGGTCTCATGCTCCTCGTCGATAATCACGAGACCTAAGTCCGCAAAGGGCGCGAACACGGCGCTGCGCACGCCAATGAGCACCTGCGCTTGGCGGGTGCGCATACGGTGCCACACATCGCCGCGCTCATTTTGGGACAGCTTGGAGTGGGCCACGGCGATTTGGTCCCCAAACCAAGCCTGAAAACGCTTCACCAATTGCGCTGTTAGCGCAATTTCCGGCACTAACATCAGCACCTGCTTACCCGCGTCCACTGCGTGGGCCGCGGCCCGCAGGTACACCTCCGTCTTGCCGCTGCCGGTGATGCCCTGCAGCAGGAAGGTTTCCTGCTGCTTGCCAACCGTCTTAGCGGCAACGCCACCTGCGCTTTCCTGCGCACCAGCGCAAGCAACGCCCTGCGCAGCAGCATCCGCTGCTGCGTCGTTTCTATCTATAGCTGTAGTAATACTTTCCACCGCTCGCTGCTGCTCGCTGGTCAGCTGAAAGCTTTCAGCCAGCCCTGCGGGTCTGGCATAGCTGTTGCGCAGCACGCGCTTTTCCCTTTGCGCCACATAATTACGCTCACAGAGTGCCTTCAGCACCGCCCGGCTGACGCCCTTGGCATCCAGCTCGGCAGCGCTCAGCCACTCTGTGGCGTCGGCCAAAACAGCCAGGGCCCCATGCTGGGCCCTGGCCCTTTTGGCCAAAAGTCCAGCCTCCAGTGCCTCTCGTCCCGCCTCTGTCAGCGCAAAGGCCTGCACTGTTTTTTCCTTCAGGCGTTCGGCGTAGGCATAATAGAGCAAGCGCCCGGCGCCGTCACGCACCGCCTGCCGGCGGATGCTGGTCTTCCCGGGCACAAAAAGCCGCATAGCCTCAGCCAAATTACACATATAATAATCCGCCAGCCACGTGGCCGTAGCCAGCATTTCACTGTCAAACCAAGGACTGTCCCCCAGTGCAGCCTCCACATATTTGATTTTTGCTAGCATTCCCGGTGCCGTGGGCAGGGTGCAGCGCTCCACCACAAAGCCCTCCACCTTTTGCCCGCTAAAGGGCACCACTACGCGCCAGCCCCTGTCCAAAAAGGACAGCTTCTCCGGCACGGCATAGGTAAATTGGCGAAACAGGCTCTTCACCGGCAAATTAATGGCAACATTCACTGCAAACATGGGAACTCCCTTCTAAGTAAAAACAAGCTAAAAAATCTCCACGTGAGCCAGGCTCACATCATCTATACACGCCAAATCAGGCTCCAGAAGTAACACATAAACCTGTCTCTATTATACCAAATTCCAAGACTTTCAGCAGGAAAACTTTCACAAAAGGAAACGCCCCGGCTTAGCACCGAGGCGTGAATGATTTTTTATAAATTTTATACTACTACAAAACCAGCAATAAGATAAGCGATAGAAGCCATAACCATGGCAATACCTGCATAGGGTAGCTGGGTATAAACATGGGCCGTGTTTTCAATGTCGCAGGCCTTGGAGGTGAACACCGTGGCATCGGCGTAGAAGCAGGCATGGCTGCACAAAGTAGCACCGCTGACGATGGCGGCCATAACCAGGAAGGGATTGGCATCCACGGCAAAGCCCAAGGGAATGATGATGGGCGCGCACACTGCGGGAATACCCCAGTTGGAGCCGGTGATGAAGCCCAAGCAGCCCACGGTCCAGAAGGCCAGCATGGGATACATTTGCGCATTCACATAGGGCTCGATGAGATGAATGACATAAGCCGGCATGCCGATGGCGGTCATAGCACCCTCGATGTAGAAGGCAGCCACGATGATGGACAGTACGGGCACCAGGTCCGCAAAGCCTTCAATCCAGCAATCGCAGAACTTGCCCATGGTGATTTTGCCGCGGGGCACATAGAGCACGATGCAGCAAAGCAGCGCAGCAATGAGGCCCACGAACAAATCGCCCACATACATTTGCACCCCAATCATGGTCAGGATGGGGATGACGAAGTCCCAGGCACTGGCCTTGCGGTCGTAATCATCGGGCTTATCATGCTTGTGGTATTTGGCGTTTTCGATGATGCCGTAGCCTTCTTCGTCGTTCTTCAGACGGGCATAAGCACGCTTCATGGCCCCCACCTTGGGGACAATGCCCACGATGAAGAGGGGCACGATGGCCAAAGCAAAAATGCCGTAGAAAATATAGGGAATAATTTGCATATAGGTGGAAATAGCGTCGCCATAGCCCAAGGCCTTGATGGAATCCTGCTCATAGAAGACACCACCAAAGAAAATGGCCCAGGTGGAAAAGGGAATGAGCACGCTGGTGGGCGCGCCGGTGGAATCCACCACGTAAGCCAAGGCTTCGCGCGGAATATTTCTTTGGTCCGCAAGCTTTTTCGTACAGCTGGTGACAGTCAAAATATTCATGTAGTCGTCAATATAGATAATCATGCCTAAAACCCAAGCGGAAAGCAGGGTTGTAGTTTTGGATTTGCACAGCTTGCCCAAGACGTTGGCAATGGCATTGGTAGCATTGGATTCGTTGACAACAGCGATCAAGCTGCCAAAAAGGCCGCACACAAGTAACATCCATACGGATTCGGGGTCCGTAAAGACGTCAAAAAATTTGGAGGTGGCCAGCTCGATAAAGTTGGCTCCCGTTTTGTAGCTGAGCAGGCCGTAACCTGTCAGTGCACCTAATAGTAAAGGCTCCGTTGTCCTTTTTGACCAAACTGCTACAACAACAGTCAAAATAGCGGGGAATAAGCAGATTATTCCATATTCCATTGACCAGGCCCCCTCAAGCTCCTTTTTACAGCTTTTTCCTTCACAAT
>SFRS01000106.1 GCA_004562175.1 bacterium
GGTCCATTAGCTCAGCTGGTAGAGCACCTGACTCTTAATCAGGGTGTCGTAGGTTCGAACCCTACATGGATCACCACACTTTGGCCGGTTGGTCAAGCGGTTAAGACACCGCCCTTTCACGGCGGTATCGGGGGTTCGATTCCCCCACCGGTCACCACTTACGGGCGCTTAGCTCAGCTGGGAGAGCGTCTGCCTTACAAGCAGAATGTCAGCGGTTCGATCCCGTTAGCGCCCACCATTTTTTTTACCCATTTTTAGGCATGGCCCGGTGGTTCAGTTGGTTAGAATGCCGCCCTGTCACGGCGGAGGTCGTGGGTTCGAGTCCCATCCGGGTCGCCACTCTGCCTCGGTAGCTCAGTTGGTAGAGCAAAGGACTGAAAATCCTTGTGTCCACAGTTCGATTCTGTGCTGAGGCACCATTAGTAATAACACCTGCTCATGCGGGTGTTTTTTTATAGATTTAATCATTAGCATAGCGAAAGGAGCAGCATCCATGTTCGATAAGACTTTTCAAGATTTTTTTCATGAGGTTAACGGTCCCATCTGGATTTTGATTGGCTTAATCGCCCTGCGTGGCATTTACAAATCCATGAAAAACAAGGATTATGCCCATGCTGCTGCCTTTGTGCCTGTGCTGGCAGTTACCATTTATATGATGTTCTTTGCGTAATGCGAAAATTACACGAAAAATTAAGAGCAATTATTCTCTAGAGCTTTGAGTGAGCTTAGAGGGTAATTGCTCTTTTTGTTTCTTATTGATATTTTCTAATAGCGTCAGCAATAAGCTTGGCGGTGTTAGCCAGCTCCTCCTCCGTATGGCTGCTCATAAGAGCTACACGCAGGCGAGCCGTGCCCTTAGCTACAGTGGGATAACGAATGGCTGGCACCAAGCAGCCCTGCTCTAGAAGCTCTTGAGCTACCTTTAATGAAGTGCCCTCGTCTCCGATGATAATGGGAATGATGGCAGTGGGTGACTGGGCTTGGATTCCTTCCTTGCGCAGACAGTTGATAAAGTATTCTGCGTTGCGCTGCAGTGCCTGAGCACGCTGGGGCTCGGCCATGAGAATGGCCAGAGCTTCCTTAGCGGCGGCCAGTGTGGCCGGTGCCTGAGAGGTGGCGAAGATAAAGCTGCGAGCTTTATTCTTTAGGTATTCGATAATAATCTTGCTGCTCGCGGCAAAGCCCCCTTCTGCGCCTAAGGATTTGCTTAAGGTACCCATGATAATATCGGGAGCGCAGGTGTTGCCATAATATTCCACGGCACCATTACCGGTGGCGCCGATAACGCCGGTGGCGTGGGCCTCGTCAATCATGGTCAGCAGACTGTATTTTTTGCCTAGAGCTACAAGCTTGGGCAAATCCACAATATCACCGTCCATACTGAAAACAGCGTCACTAACAATTAAGCCCTTGCGATAAGGCGTGGCTACAATTTTCGCTTCCAAATCCTGCATATCATTGTGCTTGTAGACAACTATTTTAGCCTTGGAAAGGCGTGCACCATCAATAATGCTTGCATGATTGTATTCATCGCTAAAGATCACGCTTTCGCCATCACACAAGGCGGAAATAATGCCCACATTGGCCATATAGCCGGTGTTAAAGAGCAGGGCGGCCTCCGTGCATTTAAAACGGGCAAGGTCGGCCTCCAGCTCCTCGTGGAGCTGGGTATTGCCCGTGGTCAGGCGACTGCCGCCGCTGCCTGCGCCCCACAAGAGGGCGGCATCGGCAGCGGCTTGCTTTACTCTTGGCTCGTTGGCTAAATCAAGATAGCTATTGGAGGCTAGCATTAAGGTGCGCTTACCATTGATATTTACATATTTACTCTGTGCGCTTTCCATGGTGCGCATGGAGCGGTAGAGACTATTATCTTCAAGGCGCTTAAGCTCATCGGTGAAAATCTGTTGGGGATTATCCAGCACAGGGCGCTCCTGAGGCAGGCCACGTACTAAAACCTTTTGCTTTTCTAAATAAGCAATGGTATCCGCTGGGTCAGCTTTGCGGCTATCGAAAATAAAGATTCTCCCGCCGTGAGGGTCACCCATGGCCTTCATGGGATTTAGGCGTACATAGCCATGCTTGAGAGAAGAAATATAACCTACCAAATAATCAGGGTCATCGGATAAGCACAGCTCGGAAATAATACCGGGAGCGTGCACAACCTTGGTGGCCAAAACAATGGCTTCATTAAAATGATTTTTAATGCTATTGACGGAGCTAGTGCCATCGGCATCCATATAGGTAACACGAATACCACGTTCTTGGTCAGGCTCAATGCGTTTGCCGGTAGCTACATCATAAAGGATAGCGCCGCGCATGGGATGCACATGGCGTAAAAGGTCAATAAGCTCGTCGGCCTTATCTGCCAGGTCCAACTCTCCCAATACCTGACGCATAATTGCGTAGGTTCCCTCGATGGTTTCCGCAGGACGATTATCCACGGGGATAGCGTCCAAATATTGCAGTTCTTCTGGATGAACCTCTTCCATTTTAATATTAATGAAATCTGCACGACCTAAGCCATGGTGCAGGGCTCTTTCACTAAGAGCTCCAATAGTCGCTGTGATTAACTCCTGAGGCACGATACGTTCAGCGCCACTGACATGCTTGCCGTTTTTCGAAGCGCGCATTTTGATGCTATAGGTAGGCATGATATAGTGTCCTTTCATAGATTTTAAATTAGTAATAAAGGTGTAATCGCTCAAAGGTATACCTGTGAAGTGCTCCGGTCTGCGAATGCTTGATTCAATGTCCACATAGAGCGCTTAATCCGTCAAGAGCAAAACCTGCTGTAGCATTAGGAGGCGCTTCGCGAACATGCGAGCCTGTCCGTTGCAATCGTAATTCGATTATTCATCGAATTGCTGTTGTAGCCGCATTCTTGCCTCCGCCACTTCCCAGGTATACGCTTTTCACTTGCGTAGGTTCTAATTCTGTTTCGCTAAAATCACTCTATGCAGCAATTTTTCTGTGGGCTTATACATCAGGCCGGCACCAACTGCTGTGAAGACCATACCGGGAGCAGCTGCAGCGGTAAGAGCAATCCAGCTAACACCGGTGATTTGCCACATAACGATGCGTGCAAAAAGAGTGCCTAGGGGGCCGCTAATAATGACGGTTAATAGATTGGTGCCGCCTAGGGCCATAACAGCGCCGGTGACAACACGGAAGGACATTTGAATGATAACGCTGAAAATAGTATGAATGCCAAGCATCATGCCTAGGGCACTGGCCAAAACGCCGGCTAAAATATAACGCTTGAAGCCGAATAAAGCGCAGATTAAAACGGCAATGGGAGCGGAAAGCTGGAATTCGCCGCCAGCTACGGGGGAAGGAATCTTCATGCTGCCGGACAGCAGAATTAAAACAGCGAGCAGAGCAGTAGTGGTCAGATCATGCATTTTCATTTTTTGCGTTAACCTCCTTAAAATTTTCGTTAACCATAAGTTCAAAAAGCAAGGGCGTAGAAAAGGCTACGCCCAAAACCAAAATATAGGAATATTGCATAAGCAGCGAGCTGCTTATTTCAAAATCTCATCTATGGATTGCTTAGCCAAAGCCACAGCCTTATCCAAATCTTCCTTGGCGATGTTCAGAGGCGGATTGAAGTAAATTACATTGCCCAAGGGTCTGAGCAGCAGACCATGGGTCAATGCTTTTTTATAAATCTCGTAGCCGATGCGCAAATTGCCGTCAAAGCCAAGCTTTTTCTCTTTGTCAGTAACCAGCTCCATGGCATTAATCAAATTGATATGGCGGATTTCACCGATATTCTTGTGCTGGCCGAAGGTATCCATGAGAGCATTGTGGAAGTATTGTGCCTTCTCCACGTTTTCTTCCAGAATGTGTTCATTCTTCATTACATCCAGCACGGCCATGGCAATGGCGCAGCCGATGGGGTTGCCAGCATAGGTGTGACTGTGCATGAACTGCTTGCCCTTATTGTAATCATCATAGAAGGCGTCATAAATCTTATCAGTGGTGCAGACGATGGACATGGGGAGATAGCCGCCTGTGAGGGCCTTACTGATGCACATAATATCAGGAGTGATACCAGCGTGGTTGCAGGCGAACATTTTGCCGGTTGCCGGTGCGACCAAAGCCGGTAGCGATTTCGTCAGCGATCAAGAGTACGCCGTATTCGTCGCACAGCTTACGCAGCTTCTGCAAGTACAGGGGCGGATAGATACGCATGCCGGCGCAGCCCTGGACAATGGGCTCCACAATCATGGCTGCAGTTTCCTTGGCATGCTTGGCAAAGGCTTCCTCAGCATACTTGAAGCATTCACATTGACAGTGCTCGCGGTCC
>SFRS01000107.1 GCA_004562175.1 bacterium
GTGACCGAGACGGTGTTTGAAAATCGCTTTATGCATGTGGTGGAGCTGAACCGCATGGGCGCCAATATTACCACCGAGGGCCGCAGTGCCGTGGTGGAGGGTCCCAGTAAGCTAACTGGCTGTGATGTGCGTGCAACCGATTTGCGTGCCGGTGCTGCTATGATTTTGGCAGGCCTGGTGGCCGAGGGCGTGACTCGCATAGGTGATATTTATCATATTGACAGAGGCTACGAAAAGATTGTGGATAAGCTGCAAGGGCTGGGCGCTGATATCGAGCGCGTCACCATAGATTGAGCTTGTGTAAAGGAACAGGAGTAAGAAGATGTTTAAAAGTATGGATATAGGTATTGATCTTGGTACTGCCAATATCCTTGTTTTTGTCAAGGGTAAGGGCGTGGTGCTGAAGGAGCCCAGCGTAGTGGCTATTGATAAGGTGCGCAACAAGGTGTTGGCAGTGGGTGATGCAGCTCGCGAGATGCTGGGACGCTCACCGGGAACCATTGTAGCAATCCGCCCCTTGAAGGAGGGCGTTATCGCTAACTACACTGTGACCCAAAAGCTGCTGAGCTATGTTATCGAAAAGGTAGCAGGCAAGAGCTTGTTCTTCAAGCCCCGTGTTATGACCTGCGTGCCCATTGGTATTACCTCCGTAGAAAAGCGTGCTGTTATGGAGGCTACTACCCAGGGTGGCGCTTCCAAAACTTATTTGATTGAGGAGCCTCTGGCCGCTGCTTTGGGCGCCGGCATTGATATTTCTGTGCCCCGTGGCAACATGGTAGTGGATATTGGTGGTGGTACCACTGATATTGCTGTTTTGAGCTTGGGTGGCATTGTGGTTGACTCCTCCATTCGCATTGGTGGCGACCATTTTGATGAAGCTATTGTGCGCCATGTGAAGAAGGTGCATAATGTTTTGATTGGTGAGCGCACTGCCGAAGAAATTAAGATGGCCGTGGCTACTGTTTCTAAAAATGGTCGCAACGAAACTATCACTGTGCGCGGTCGTGATATGGTGACAGGCTTGCCCACTACCTTCACAGTGAATAGTGCTGAATGCCGTGAAGCGCTGGAGGATTCCATTGCTTCCTTGATTGCTACCGTGCGCAGTGTGCTGGAAAAATGTCCTCCGGAGCTGGCTGCAGACATTGTGGATAATGGTATTTACTTGACTGGTGGCGGCGCTCTCTTGGATGGCTTGGCTGAGGTTATGCAAAAGGAAACCGGTATTACTACTCGTATTGCCGAGGAGCCGCTGGAATGTGTGGCTTTGGGTACTGGCAAGGCCTTGGAGAATTTGGATAAGCTGCATCCGGGAACGGTGTATACTGTGTCTAATCTGGATACCTAACCCCTCAGTTAGCTCGTAAACTCGCTGACAGCTCCCCTTGAAAGGGGAGCCTTTCTTTTATTTTTAGTATGGTGTTGTCCCTCTCCGCCTCGCAAGCTCGGCACATCTCCGACGCAAAGACCCACGTTGTCGCAAGCGCAGTGCAGCGAGAACGTGCTGGTCGTGCTAATGCCCTTGGGTGCGGAGGGTGAGGCATTTTCTTTGTTATACCAAGGTGTTTTCAATGAAGTCTAACAGAATTATTTCAAGCATAATACTAATTATACTGCTATGTGTGGCCTCACTGGCCAGCGCGGCACCAGTGAGTAATCTGCGCAGCAGCGTGAGTCCTGCTAGGGTACGCATAGTGCTAGATAGCTCCGAGCCCATTGCCCACAAGGTGCATAAGGATGGTTTGACGCTGGAGGTAGCCTTGCCAAACAGCACTGCTACCACGCAGCAGGCTAAGCTTAAGGACGCCAGCATTAAGTCCGTGCGCCTTGTGCCGGATAGTAGAGGTGGCGCTAAGCTCATGATTGAGCTTAACAAGGATTGTCAGTATAAAGTCTACCAGCTGCAAGGGCCCCATCGTCTGGTGGTGGACTTATTTCGCATCAACATCGTGAAGCAAAGCAAGCAGCTGGCCAACGGTGTGACCTATACCTATTTACAGGATGAAATGAATGGTCGCCAAATTCAGGCTTATTTGGTCACCGTAGAGCCCCGCTCCCAATACCAGCTGCTGCCCTTTAGCGCAGCAGGAGACTATAACGGACGGGGCAAGCTGTCCCAATATGCAGCCCAAAAGAAGCTGCTGGCAGCTATTAATGCTTCCTATTTTGACACCGATGGCTGGGTTATTGGCAATGTGAAGAAGCAGGGCCAGCTCATGGCGGTGGATGAACAGCCTCGCAGCGGCTATGTGCTCAATCGGGGCCTGCCCGATATTGTGCAGGATATTGCTTATTATGGCACGGTGGATTTGCCCAACGGACAGCATTTGGTGCTGAAGGGGATGAACCGCATGCGCATTGCCGACGATTTGGTGCTGTACAACACCTTCTTTGCACCCTCTACAAAAACCAACCAGTGGGGCCGAGAAGTGAAGATTGTGAATAACAGGGTGACCGAGGTGGCCACGGCGGGCAACATGGTGATTACACCGGGCTCCGTTGTTGTGAGCGGGCATGGCGCCAGCGCGGCCGCGCTGGCGCAGCTGAAGGTGGGCGACCGTGTGACCATCAGCCAAACCTTGGGAAGCAGCGTGGCCGATGCCGCTGACACGGTGGTCAGCGGCGGGCCCCTTCTCGTGGAGCATGGTCGCGTGCATGTGCGCGCCACGGAGGAAAAAATGGCAGCGGACATCGCCAAGGGGCGGGCGCCCCGCACCGCCGTGGGCATCAAAAAGGATGGCACCTTGCTCATGGTAGTAGTGGATGGGCGCAACAATAATTCTGCGGGGCTGACCTTGGCGGAGCTGGCAACGTACATGCTGCGCTTGGGAGCCCGTGAAGCCGTCAATTTTGACGGCGGGGGCAGCAGCGTCATGGCCATCAATGGGCTTGTGGTTAACAAGCCCTCTGATGGTAAGGAGCGACCTGTAAGCATTGGCTTAGGTCTCTTTCCTAGATAAAGCTTTGCGCTAGGCTATGCAGCTATCAGCAGGCATAACTAGCTACAATAGGCAGGATAAGCCTGTATTGTTTGCAATTACCTTACAATTAAGCGCTTGTCAAAGCCCTGCTCACGCAGTATAATAAAAATATATACTTTGTATTCATTTATAAATAACCGGCGATCAGCTTCGCCGGTTTTCAACTATTAGGAGACAATATGCGAATTTTCATTATAGCTATATGCTTGTGCTTACAGCTGGCCGTGGCCGCTGCGGCCAATGTGTCCTTGATGCCCGTGCGCGATTTACGCCCAGGCATGCTCGGCATTGGTAAAACCGTCATTCAAGGCGACACTATTGAAGAATTTAATGTGGAAATTTTAGGCGTGCAGGGTAGCGAGGCTACGGGCTATAGTATTTTTGTGCGCCTTTATGGCGATTTGATTGAAAAAACAGGTGGTGTAGCTCAGGGTATGAGTGGCAGCCCAGTGTATGTGGACGGTCGCTTGGTGGGCGCTGTAGCCTATGGCAAGGTGTTCAATGACCCCCATTATTGCTTTTTGACTCCCATTGGTCGCATGCTGAGTCTGTTGGACGAACCCAAAACCATACCCAGTGATTGGCTAGCCAAGGGGACATCTTTGCAGGCTGGTGGCTTTACTGATTTTGGGCTAAGGTACCTGCAGGAAAAATTGCAGCCCCTGGGCTTGGAGGCTGTGGGCAATGCAGGCAGTGGTGAAGGCTCACGCAAGGAGCTGCAGCCTGGTAGTGCTGTGGGTGCCTCCATCATGCAGGGTGACTTGACCTTGGGTGCGCTTGGTACCGTGACCTGGACTGATGACAAGGGTAATGTGCTGGCCTTTGGCCATCCCTTTATGCAACGCGGAAATAGCAATTTTTATATGACCAAGGCTTGGGTGTTGGGTGTGGTCCCCAACATGCAAAGCAGCTATAAGGTGGGTAACATGGGTGCGCCCATTGGCAGCTTCACCCAGGACCGCGCCAGTGGTATTGGTGGTGCGCAAGGGAATTTGCCCAAAGCAATTCCTGTTTTCGTAACGGCCAATGATACAGGTCGTGGACAGGGAAGCAGCATTCGCGTGCAGGTGGTGGAGGACGAGAAGCTGGCCCCG
>SFRS01000108.1 GCA_004562175.1 bacterium
AAAAGAACTCGAAAGGGGTCATGAAAAATGTTAAAACCGTTAGGAAGTCATGTTGTTGTAGAGCCTGTTGTTCAAGAGGAAAAAACTGCCAGTGGCATTTATCTGCCCGATACCGCTGCTAAGGAAAAACCCCAGCAGGGCAAGGTTATCGCTGTGGGCGCCGGCAAATATACCGACAACGGCACCTTGATTAAACCGGAAGTAAAGGCTGGTGACGAGGTTGTATTCGCAAAATACAGCGGCACTCCCATCAAGCATGCAGGCAAGGATTATTTGATTCTGGAAGAACGCGACATCCTCGCTGTTGTTGAATAATTGAAATAAGATTACCTAGAAAGATAGAAGGAGCGATTAAAAATGGCTAAAGAAATTCGTTTTAATGAAGAAGCTCGCCGCAGCCTGGAGCGTGGCGTAAATGCTTTGGCAGATGCTGTAAAAGTAACCTTGGGCCCCAAAGGCCGTAACGTAGTACTGGAAAAGAAATTCGGTGCACCCACCATTACCAACGACGGTGTAACCATTGCTCGCGACATCGAGCTGGAAGACCCGTTTGAAAACATGGGCGCACAGCTGGTGAAGGAAGTTGCTATCAAGACCAATGATGTGGCTGGCGATGGCACTACCACCGCAACTGTGCTGGCACAAGCCATGATTAAAGAAGGCATGCGCAATGTAGCTGCCGGTGCTAACCCCATGGTGCTGAAAAAGGGCATCAAAAAGGCTGTAGATGTTTTGGTAGAAGAGCTGAAGGCTGTTTCCCAAAAGGTAGAAACCAAGGAAGCCAAAGCACAGGTTGCTTCCATCTCCGCTGGTGACGAGGAAGTTGGTCATTTGATTGCTGATGCAATGGAAAAGGTGGGCGACGATGGCGTAATCACTATCGAAGAATCCAAGACCATGGACACCTGCGTAGAAACCGTAGAAGGCATGCAATTTGACCGCGGTTACATCTCCCCCTACATGGCTACCGATGCTGACAAAATGGAAGCTGTTTTGAGCAATCCTTTTGTTTTCATCACTGATAGAAAAATCACCATGATTCAAGATATCATGCCCGTTTTGGAAAAGGTTGTCCAAAGCGGCAGCGAGCTCTTGATTATCGCTGAAGATATCGAAGGCGAAGCACTGGCAACTCTGGTTGTCAACAAGCTGCGTGGTACCTTCAAGGCTGTGGCTGTCAAGGCTCCTGGCTTTGGCGACCGTCGCAAAGCTATGCTGCAGGATATCGCTACCCTGACCGGTGCTACCGTTATCAGCGAAGAAGTGGGTCGCAAGCTGGACAGCGCTACCATTGCTGATTTGGGTCGTGCAGGTCAAGTACGCGTAACCAAGGAAATGACCACCATCGTGGATGGCCAAGGCGACAAGGAAGCCATTGCTGCTCGTGTTGCTCAAATCCGTGCTCAAATCCCCGAAACCACCTCTGAATTCGACAAAGAAAAGCTGCAAGAGCGTCTGGCTAAAATGGCTGGCGGCGTAGCCGTAATCAAGGTTGGCGCTGCTACCGAAGTAGAAATGAAGGAGAAGAAGCTGCGCATTGAGGACGCTTTGAACGCAACTCGCGCTGCTGTTGCTGAAGGTATCGTTCCTGGCGGCGGCACTGCCCTCCTGCAGGTTCAAGCTGCTTTGGCTAAGCTGAAGGTAACCGGCGACGAGAAGACCGGTGTGGATATTGTAAAACGCGCTATTGAAGAGCCTGTTCGCCAAATCGCTTACAACGCTGGTCTGGAAGGCGCTGTTATCGTGGACGCTATTAAACGCAGCCGCAAGGGTGTTGGCTTCAACGCTGCTACCGAAAAATATGTGGACATGATCGCTGAAGGCATCGTGGACCCCACCAAGGTAACTAGAAGCGCACTGCAAAACGCTGCTTCCATCGCTGCTATGGTTCTGACCACCGAATCCATCGTAGCCGACAAACCGGCTAAGGAAGGCGCAATGCCTGCTATGCCTCCCATGGGCGGTGGCATGCCTGGCATGATGTAATCAGCCACTAAATAGTAAAAATAGCTCTCTGCCTCGCTTGGGGCAGGGAGCTTTTGCATTAGTGAAGTATTAACCTATAAGTGTAGCTTTCTTAACAGATTCGGCACTTGACTATGCTAAGTAGGGAGAATACAATAATAGTATGCATTTTGAGGCTCAAAAGCCTGATATATAAGGGAGGAAATGTATTATGAATAAGTTTGTGAAATATGCTTTAGTGGGCGCTTTGGCTGCCTTTACTGTATTTGCAGCGGGCTGCGGTGGTGACAAAAAGGAAGCTAAAAAAGCTGACCCCAATAAGCCTGTTATTGTGGGTGTTAACCCTGGTCCCCATGCCATCATCATGGATAATGTTAAGAAGATTGCCGAGAAAAAGGGCTTGAAGATTGAAGTGAAGGAGTTCAGCGATTTTGTAACTCCTAACTCCGCTCTGGCAGCAGGCGAAATTTGGGCCAACAGCTTCCAGCACGAGCCCTTCTTGAAGGCAACCATGAAGAAGGAGCCCTCCTTCAAGCTGGCCAATGCCTTCAATACCGCTCTTTTCCCCATCAATATTTATTCCAAAAAATTAAAGCCTGGCGATAAGATTCCTGATGGCGCCAAGATTGCTATTCCTAACGACCCCACTAATGGTGGTCGCAGTATCCTGCTTTTGGCAGCTAACGGCCTCTTGAAGGTTAAGAATCCGAAGGATATTACCACCACGGTCAACGATATCACCGAGAATCCGCACAAATTCCAGATCATCGAGCTGGAAGCAGCTGCTATTCCTCGTTCCTTAGACGATGTAACCTGCGCTGCTATTAACACTACCTATGCTTTGAATGCTGGCCTGAATCCGGCAACTGACCCCATTGTTAGAGAAACTGCTGACTCCCTGTATGTTAATATCGTAGCTGTTCAAGAAAAGGATTTGAATGACCCGCGCCTGAAAATTTTCAAGGAAGCTTATCAATCTAAGGAAAATGGCGATTTCATTAAGAAAAAATTCCCTGGCTCCGTATATTTGGGCTGGAAGGAATAAGATTATCTAGCAGCTTAAGCTAGTCTTGCAATTTTTCGGAAGGAAAACGTGAACATCATGGATCTAAAAGGTCATATAGATACAATTTGGCCCCAGCTCCATGCTATGGCAGAGCCTGCCTTTAAAGAAGTCTGTACGGCTTCTTTTTTGGCAGGCTTTCTGCGCAAGCTGGGCTATGAGGTCGAAGAAGGCGTAGGCGGAACTACGGCTGTAGTGGCAACGCTGGACAGCGGTCGCCCCGGTCCTGTGGTAGCATTGCGCACGGATATGGATTGCCTGCTTTTTAGGCAGGAGGATGGCAGCGACAAGCCTATTCACGCCTGCGGTCACGATGGGCACATGACCATCGCCTTGGGTGTGGCCCAGCTTTTGGCGGAGCAGGGTTTGCCATGGGGCAAGGTCAAGATTTTGTGCCAGCCGGCCGAAGAAATCGGCCGCGGCGCACTGGAGCTGCTCAAGGCGGGAGCCTTGGACGATGTGGACTACGCCATAGGCTATCACTTGATGCCTAAGGATATGGCGCGTAGTGGTCAAATTATCGCCCAAATAAACTGGACGGCGTGTACCCTCATGGAAGGGGAAATCCGTGGGCTGGCAGCCCACGGCTCCCAGCCCCACCTTGGGGTGAACGCCATCGATGTGGGCGCTGCCATTGTGGCCGGGATTAATGCCTTGCATACCAATCCCTTGCTGGGTGGCAGTGTGAAGACCACACGCTTCGTGGGCGGTGCAGGTTCCCTGAACGCAATTTGTGACAAGGTGAACATCGGCTTCGATTTACGTAGCACCTCCAATGGCGAAATGTTGGCCTTGCGACAGAAGGTAGCCGATTTAGTAATTAATACGGCGAAGGTGTACGGCGCGGAGGCACAGTGCCACATTGTGGGCACTTGCCCTGCGGCGGAAGCGGACCCGTCGCTACAGGCTGTTACCTGCGAAACCATCGTAGAGGAGCTGGGAACGGAAGGCCTTATTCCTGCTGCTTCCA
>SFRS01000109.1 GCA_004562175.1 bacterium
GCTGACTAAGCAGGTTTCTGTAGTTTCTGTTAATACGGTAGCATAAAGATTATCCTCAAGGAGGACTTATAGAATGAAGTTAAAGGGTTCTCAAGCCATCGTTAAGGTGTTGCTTGAGCAAGGTGTGGATACAGTTTTCGGGTATCCAGGAGGGCAGGTTATTCCTCTCTATGATGCTCTGTATGACGCACCTTTAAAAAATGTGCTCACTGCCCATGAGCAGGGAGCAATTCATGCGGCGGATGGTTATGCTAGGGCTAGCGGCAAGGTGGGCGTGTGCATCGCCACCTCCGGTCCCGGTGCAACGAATATCGTCACGGGCTTAGCCACCGCGTATTTGGATTCCGTTCCCTTGGTTGCTATTACAGGTCAGGTGCCGGTGAGCAATTTAGGTCGTGACTCCTTCCAAGAAATTGACATCGTGGGCGTAACAGTGCCCATTACCAAATATAATGCTCTGGTGCGCCGAAGCGAAGATTTGGTGCCCATCCTGCGCAAGGCTTTTGCTGTTGCCAAGGAGGGCAGACCGGGACCTGTCCTGGTGGATGTACCCAGCAATCTGCAGGTTGCAGAGCTGGAATGGCCAGACTTAGAAGAAAAAGAAGAGATGGAAGCCCAAGAGGCTTCCCAAGAAGTGGCCAATGAGGGGATTTTTCAAGAAGCAGCGGAGCTGCTGAACAATGCCACCAAACCTGTGTTATTGGTTGGTGGTGGTGCCTTAAGCAGCGACGCGGGAGCGGAGCTGGTGGAGCTGGCTACCAAGGCAGATTTACCCATCGTGAATACCTTGATGGGTGTGGGCGTGGTGCCCTCCAGCAATGAGCGCAGCCTAGGCATGACGGGTATGCATGGGCATATTGCTTCCAACATGGCAGTGGTCAATGCCGATGTGCTGGTGGTTGCAGGAAGTCGTTTTAGCGAGCGCGTGACTGGTGACAGGACCCGTTACGTGGGCAAGAAGACTATTATCCAATTGGATATCGACCCGTCTGAAATCGACAAGAATATTGCTGTAAGCGTGCCTGTTGTGGGTGATATCAAACAGTCCCTGCAAAAGCTGTTACCACTTGTTAAGGAAACCAAGCATGCAGCCTGGTGGAAGCAGGTCAAGGCCTGGGATGCTAGCGAGGACCGCAGCTTGGAAAAGGGTGACCATCTCACTGCTCCTTGGCTCATGAAGCATTTGAGCAGTGTCATGGATAAGGATACGGTTTATGTCACCGACGTGGGGCAAAATCAAATGTGGGCAGCACAGCATTTAGTTGTGGACAAGCCCCGCCACCACTTGACCAGTGGTGGCTGTGGTACCATGGGCTTTGGCTTGCCTGCCGCCTTAGGTGCGACCTTCGCTGTGGATAAGCCTGTGGTGCAAATCTGCGGTGACGGAGGCTTCAAGATGACGGGCATGGAGCTATATACAGCCTGTCGTGAAAACAAAAAGCTCATCAGCATTGTTATCAATAACAGCTGCTTGGGCATGGTGCGGCAATGGCAACAGCTCTTCTACGATGCTCGCTATTCTGCAACTATCCTGAGCCAATTCAATTTTATCGGCTTTGCCCGCTCCTGTGGCGCCGATGGCATGCAAGCTACCACCTGCGAGGAATTTGCGGCAGCCTTAGAAAAAGCGCAAGCTTCCTCCAAACCCTTCGTCATAGAAGCTCTTATTCAGCAGGGTGACATAGTGGAGCCCATGGTTGCACCTGGTGCAGTGCTGGATGATTTTGTCAAGGTTGACAAATCAGCCGAATAGCAGTCATAATATAAGGGAAGGCGGGAATCAATCCCGGAATAAATTAGCTTTTATTTTAAAATTAAAATATAAACACAAAAATTAGAAAAGAGGTAATTTGAAAATGGTACAAATGTATTACGACAGCGATGCTAATCTGGAATTATTGGCAGGTAAAACCGTAGCCATCATCGGCTATGGCTCCCAAGGTCATGCTCACGCTCTGAACCTGAAGGAAAGCGGCGTGGATGTAGTTGTAGGTCTGTATGAAGGCTCCAAATCCTGGGCTAAGGCTGAAGCTGCTGGTCTGACTGTTATGACCGCTGCTGACGCTGCTAAAAAAGCAGACGTTATCATGATGCTGATTCCGGACGAGAAGCAAGCTGCTACCTACAAAAAGGACATCGCTCCCAACCTGACCGCTGGCAAAGCTTTGGCATTTGCTCATGGCTTCAACATTCATTTCGGTCAAATCGTTCCTCCTGCTGATGTGGACGTATTCATGGTTGCTCCCAAAGGCCCCGGCCATCTGGTACGCCGCACCTACACCGAAGGCAGTGGTGTTCCCGTACTGGTAACTGCTTACCAAAACCCCACCGGCAAAGCTCATGACTTGGCTTTGGCTTATGCAAAGGGCATTGGCGGCACCCGTGCCGGCGCTCTGGAAACCACCTTCCGTGAAGAAACTGAAACCGACCTGTTCGGCGAGCAAGCAGTTCTGTGCGGCGGTGTTTGCGCTCTGATGAACGCAGGCTTTGAAACTCTGGTAGAAGCTGGCTATGAACCTGAAAGCGCATACTTTGAATGCATGCACGAGATGAAATTGATTGTTGACCTGATGTATGAAGGTGGCATGGCTAAAATGCGTCATTCCATCTCCGACACTGCTGAATATGGCGACTATGTAACTGGTCCTCGCATCATTACCGATGCTACCAAAGCTGAAATGAAGAAGGTTTTGGCTGAAATCCAAGACGGCACCTTTGCTAAGAAATGGCTGTTGGAAAACCAATGCGGCCGTCCTCAATTCAACGCTATGCGTCGTCGCGCTGCTCAAACCCAAGCTGAAAAGGTTGGTGCTAACCTGCGCAGCATGATGTCCTTCCTGAAAAAGAAATAATTCAGTCTCTACAGAAAAATAAGGGAAAGTGTTACTTGTGCGCTTAAGGCGGCGTAGAAAAAAGAAGAGCTGCCCAGAAAGAGTAAACCAGCATGAAAAAACCGCTTACTGACTACGAAAGTAGTGAGTAAGCGGTTTTTGATTTGCTTGTGTCATTGCGCAAAAGATAGGTGCTTGTTTAAATTTTTTATACTTCTCCTTCATCCATAATGCCCAGCTTGCGCTTCCAATAACGGGAATAGATGGCAGCCAAGGGGTTATGACCTAAGAGACGATCCTTAACTACAAGATTGGTCACAGGACCAGGACAATTCATGTTGAAGATGGCATCGTGACCAACGCACAGGCCACAGGAGATGAAGAGCTCCACACCCTGCTCTGCCAAAAATTTGGCTTGGAATTTGGGGTTACACATGGCCTCGTGGTCTAGCTCCGGCTTCACCTGCTTTAGGCCCAGCTCCTTTTTGGGGAAGCTGCAGTTTTTGCAGCACACGCTGTAAAACTCTAGGCCCTGCTGCTCATAATATTTAGCAATATAGCGTGCCTCCGCATTGAGACCGATGCAAAAGGCCATGCCTAGCTTTGTATAGCCCATGGCTTTGGCGAATTCAGCAGTTTCCTGTAGGCGACAGATATTGCTGTAAAAGGTGCCCTCCACGTAGGCAGCAGCCTGCATGAGCTTCAGCTCTTCTTCTGTGTAAGCGGCCTTGACCTCTGCATGGGGCACACCGGTGCAGTTTACGCCCTTGGTATAGCAGGCGTGGGTGGGACAGGTAGCACATTTACATTTCATTTTTATTCCTTCCTTCTGGGTTTTTTATATATCTTATCACAAGCTAAGAGAAAAAGCCAAAAAAACTGCAATTTGCTAGGCTTTTTCTCTTGGCCAGGCCTGTGAAAAAATGTTAAAAATTTTACGCAAGCACTTGCTTTTGTGGATTTACCGTGGTATAATCATTAAGCTTGTATATATATTTATATACTTCTTCTGCTCCCAGAGAAAAGGGAGCCAAAGTCCAAAGGAGGAGGTGATTTCGTGAAAGCATACGAAGTCATGTACATCGTTAAACCGGTTGAAGAGGAAGCATTTGAAGCAGTTGTTGCTAAATTTGAAAACCTGATCAACACTAACGGTGGTAACCTGTCTGAAGGCCTGTACGTTCTCGTAACCTTCCAAGCTAATGCCGCTTGTGTAAAAGAACTTGATCGTGTTATGAAAATTACCGATGAAGTACTGCGCCATATGATTATCAGAAAAGGTGAATAATCGATGAATAGGATTATTTTATTGGGCAGATTAACTAAGGATCCGGAAGTGCGCTACACTAATACCGGAAAAGTTGTGTGCCAGTTTACTTTAGCAGTAGACAGACCTTTTGCCAATCAAGAAGGCCAAAGAGAGGCTGACTTTATCCCTGTAGTAATTTGGGGTAAACA